>JBKJUN010001042.1:0-16245 GCA_046590555.1 Bryobacter sp.
CTTCGATCTTCGAGCCCAGAACTTTGTTCTCTTCGATCCGCGACAGGATCACTGGTTTCCGCACTCCAGTGACATGTGTGAGTTCCCCACGCGTAGCCAAAAACAAGCGCCCCTTCTCTTCGTAGTTATTGCCGGTATAACGATTCTGCCCGTCGATATCGCACTGGTATCCCCGCATCGCAAATTGGTTTGCCGGAGTCACCTTGTCGGGAATTACAACGCTGCGATAGTTGATCCCACTATTGCCCTCTGGCGTGATCCGATAATCCACCTTCAGCTCAAAATCTTCAGGTGTATTGCCCTGCCAGATGATGAAAGTGTTGCTCTTGATCACGGTCTCTGGTGTAATTTCACCGGTCATAAGACCGTCGGAAACCCGCCAATACTTGGGGTCACCCTTCCAGCCATCGAGGGTCTTGCCGTCGAAGATGCTCTCAAAGCCTGCCTCATCGGTATCGATTGCTTCGGGCCGGTCACTCTGCTTGGGGACGTAGGGCGACAGTTGTGCGATCGCAAAAGATGGCATTGTGGCTAAAAGTAAATTCCGGCGCGAAGTATCTGCACTCATAGCTTTTGATTCTATCCGCGTTTCGTCTATGCGCTATGATCGCTGCCATGTGGCGACTCAGTCTTCTCTCCTTCATCCCCGCTCTACTTGGTGCACAATCCATCGCAACCAACCCGGATGTCCTCGGCGCACAACGCGTATTTGAGGCTTGGATGAATGCTCAAGTTGCCTACCGCGAGCTGCCCGGCGTTTCCATTGGCGTGGTCTCAGACCAGGAGCTCGTCTGGACCAGGGGCTACGGATTCGCCGACCGGGAATCAAGAACACTAATGACACCAGCCACAAAGTTCCGCATGGCGTCCCACAGCAAGCTCTTCACAGCCACAGCGATCATGCAACTTCGTGATCAAGGTAAAGTACGGCTCGACGACCCAGTCATTAAGTATCTCCCGTGGTTCAAGATTAAGTCCGCAAGCTCCAACGACCCATCCATCACTATCGAAGAACTCCTCACGCACAGCTCTGGCCTGTCGCGGGAAGCAGGCTCTCACTGGTCGGACTACAAGTTCCCTGACGCAAGCGAAGTGCGCGCCTATATCGAGCAGTCTCCAGCAATCTACTCACCGCAGACACGCTGGAAGTATTCCAATCTCGCCCTCACCATTGCCGGTCTGATCGTCGAAGCAGTCTCGGGCGAACCCTACGCAACCTACCTGCAGCGTCACATCTACGATCCACTCGGCATGGTCGAATCAAGCGTAGACAAATCGGTAGCGGGCCTCGCCACCGGTTACGGCCGCCTCATGCCGGACAAGACACGGGTGCGCATGCCCTTCATCGATGCCAGAGCGATGGGTGCCGCTACAGGCATCACCTCAACCGTTCAGGACATGGCCAAATTTGTCTCGCTACAGTTCCGCACGGGCCCGCTCGGCGGTACACAAATCCTCTCGACAGGAGCGCTGCGAGAGATGCACCGCGTTCGCATGATGGAGAACGACTGGACCCGCGGTAACGCCATCGGCTTCGCCGTCAATCGCCGCGACAATCGTCTCTATGTGGGCCACGGAGGCTCCTACCCCGGCTATCAGACTCAGACGATGATGCAGCTCGACGACAAAGTTGGAGTCATCGTTCTCACTAACGGCGACGACAATAACCCCGCTGAGATCGCTCAAAAGTTAATGCAGATCGTGGGTTCAGCCGTTGCCAAGGCAACAGCCAAACCGCCCCAGCCTCTAGTAAGTTGGGATCCAACCTGGAGCAGCTTCGCCGGCCTCTATCGCAGCCGCTCTACCGACACGGCGGTCGTCGAAACAAACAAGGTCTTGGTGTCTTTCAATCCCAACGGTCCCAATCCAGAGCAGCAAAGTCGCCTCGTTCCAATTGGCAAAGGACAGTTTCGTCTAGAAGCTCCAGCCGGTGGCTCACCCGTTGGCGAAGTCGTCCGTTTCGTGAAACAACCAGATGGCAAACTCCGCATGTACACTGGCGGCTCCTATTCCGACCGGGCTGACACCAGCACAGCACCCAGGTGAATCCGTCTGGCAAATTCTGTAGGCTGTGATCATGCGCAATGGCCATGGCGTGGTTTTTGTTTCGCAGAGTGGCGAAATCTGCCCCGCTGATTTTCTCCCGCTTGCTGCCGGTAACATCCGCCGGGACCGGCTGGCTAATGTCTACCGCGACTCCCCACTCTTTCAGTCGCTTCATGATCCGACACAGTTTGAAGGGCGCTGCGGCTATTGCGAGTACCATAATCTTTGTGGTGGCTCACGAGCGAGAGCCTTCGAAGCAACTGGGAATCCCCTGGCTTCAGACCCCTTCTGTAAATACGAACCCAAATGATGTCATTACTTATCCTGATCCTCTCGGCATTCTCGCTGCTCTCACAGATACAACAGGTTGATCCTCCAGCCGGCAAGGATAGCGGCATGCCCTACTTCGCAAAAGGCCCAGACGGCAGCCTCTATGCTTCTTGGATCGATAACCTGGCTGAGCAAGGCCACGCCCTGCGCTACGCTCGTTGGCAGGATTCTGCCTGGGGCAAACCGGAGACGATCGCCCAGGGTAAAGGATGGTTTGTGAACTGGGCGGACTTCCCCTCTCTTGCTGTTCTCCCCGATGGCTCGATGATGGCTCATTGGCTCACCCGCAATGCAACCGGCGGCAAATACGGCTACGGCATCCGCATTGCTAAGAAGTCAGCAAACACAAACCAATGGCGTGAGGTCCACACGATGAGCCTCGACCAGAAAGAAGACTACGCTGGCTTCCTTACCTTTCTCCCAAATTCTGCAGCGGCGGTCTACCTGGGCCCAACAGGTGAAGGTGAGCACCGTAAGACGGTCCGCTTTATTTCTTTCGCTCCTGATGGCTCTGTGTTGAAGGATCAGCAACTCGATGGCGATGTCTGCTCTTGCTGCCAGACCGCAATCGGCGCAACCAGCAAAGGCCTCATCGCAGCCTATCGAGACCATCTGCCCGGTGAGATTCGAGACATCGCCATCACAAGGCAGATCGATGGAGTCTGGTCTCAACCAAAGACTTTAAACCCTGATGGCTGGAAGATTAACGGATGCCCTACCGACGGACCTTCCATTGCAAGTCGCAACAACGAGGTTGGCATCACCTGGTTAACTCGCGCACAAGAGAAACCACGAATTCAAATCGCCATCTCCCGTGATGCCGGTGCAACATTCCCGAAGCTACTTCGCGTCGATGACGGCAACCCTTTGGGCCGGCCTTCACTTACGGCGCTCGATCATAGCCAATACCTTGCCGTCTGGTTGGAAAAGAGCAACGATGACAAAGTTGAAATTCGGGTGAGAAAGATCTCAGTTGACGGAACTAAGTCGCCTTCAATTCTCATAGCAACAGCTCCTCTAGGCCGTGCTGCGGGCTTCCCGAAAATAGCAGTAGTTGGCAGGCAGATCCTCGTCGCATGGCGCGATGGACATGTCCGCACCGTCTTGCTGGATCAAAATCAAATACCCTGATTTAACTCAGCGAGGCGACGATATAAGAACCGCCTTTCGCTTTCATTGCTTCTAGTTGTCGATTTAAATCTTCCCCATTCGATTCAAACCTGAAAAGGAAACTACATGACAAAAACTGGCGTAAGAGTTCTGGTCGGCACACGAAAAGGTGCCTTCATTCTCACCTCCGATGCGAAGCGCGAAAAATGGGATGTGTCCGGGCCTCATTTTGCCGGCTTCGAGATGTACCACTTGAAAGGATCCCCGGTTGACCCAAATCGCATCTACGCCTCGCAATGCAGCGGCTGGTTCGGCCAATTGATCCAGCGCTCCGACGATGGCGGCAAGACTTGGACGCCCATGGACAACAAGTTCATCTATGACGGCGTGCCCGGAACGCACCAGTGGTATGACGGCACGGCGCATCCTTGGGAATTCAAACGCGTCTGGCACCTCGAACCCTCTCTCACCGACCCGGATACCGTTTATGCCGGCGTAGAAGACGCTGCCCTTTTCAAGACAGTCGATGGTGGTAAATCCTGGCAGGAGCTTTCTGGCCTTCGCGGCCACGGTTCGGGCTCCAAATGGCAGCCTGGCGCGGGTGGTATGGGTCTCCACACAATCATTCTTGATCCAAACAATCCTGCTCGCATCTTCATCGCCATCTCTGCCGCAGGGGCCTTTCGAAGTGACGATGAAGGCGTTACATGGAACGCAATCAACCAGGGCTTGCGCTCCCAATACATCCCTGATCCAAATGCCGAAGTGGGCCATTGTGTCCACCGCATCGCCATGCATCCGTCTCGACCCAACACTTTGTTCATGCAGAAACACTGGGACGTCATGCGTAGCGACAACGCCGGAGAATCCTGGCACGAAGTCAGCGGCAACCTGCCCACTGACTTTGGCTTTGTCGTCGACGTCCACGCACACGAGCCAGAGACGATCTATGTAGTGCCGATCAAAAGTGATTCAGAACACTTCCCTATAGATGGCAAGCTTCAGGTCTACCGCAGCAAGACAGGCGGCAATGAGTGGGAAGCGCTGACACACGGTCTGCCGCAAAGCAACTGTTACGTCAACGTCCTGCGCGATGCAATGGCCGTCGACTCGATGGATTCTTGCGGCATCTACTTCGGTACAACTGGCGGCCAAGTCTACGCCTCTGCCGACAGCGGCGACACCTGGAATGCCATCGTACGCGATCTCCCCGGCGTGCTCTCAGTCGAGGTGCAGACTCTCTCGTGATTCGCGTTGAAATTCCGGCTCACTTGCGCACGCTCGGCCAAATCACGGGCGAAGTCCAACTGGAAGTCGAAGGCATCCCCACTCAGGCCTCCTTGCTCGACGCACTCGAAGCGCGCTACCCGATGCTTCAGGGCACCCTCCGCGATCACACAACCAAACAGCGCCGCCCCTTCATTCGCTTCTTCGCCTGCGAAGAAGACCTGTCGCACAACTGGCCCGAAGACCCACTCCCGGAAGCAGTGGCCTCGGGCAAAGAACCATTCTGGATCGTAGGCGCAATCGCCGGCGGTAGTTAGAGAAGTTCCAGTCCACGCATTGAACCAGTGGATGAAGCAAAGCGATCCGATTCAATCCCCATGCGCTGCAACATGCTGACGAAGAGATTCGGCAGAGGATAATTACGCTGCTTGTCAAAGGCCAGATGCTGCCCATGCTTGAATTCGCCACCAGCCAACAGCACCGGCATGTTGTCCGTCGTGTGCTTGTTAGCATCCCCAAAGTTGCTTCCATACAGCACCATGCTGCGATCCAGCAGCGTGGCATCAGCTTCCTTGACGCCCTTCAGTTTCCCAAACAATTCACCCAACAACCGCATGTGCCACTGATCTATAGCCTCCAGTTGCGCCAGCTTGCTTTCGCTCTTTCCGTGGTGCGAAAGGTTGTGATAGCCATCGGTAATGTTCACGCCCTCGATATCAATCGCTGGCGATGCCGTACTGTCGAGAAAGAGCGTAATCAAACGAGTAGAATCCGTCTCGAATGCCAGTCGCGCCATGTCGTACATTAAGCGAACCTTGGCCATATAGGCGCGATTGTTATCAGGGTCAGTTGGAGACGCTTGTGGTGCCTTAGGCTTGGGCTTGCGCTCCCAGGCACGGGCCAGCACCAATCGACGCTCCAGCTCCCGAACCCCGGTAACGTATTGATCCAGGCGTTCACGATCTCTGGGCCCGAGCTGACGATTCAGCCCACCAGCGTGATCGGCAACAGAATCCATGATGCTTTCGCCCAGCTTCAATTTGGCGATCTGGCTTTCGATCTCTGCTTCGGTCCCTTGCAGGAAGAGCCTCTTATAGATGGATGCCGCGCTATCTTCGCAAGGGATCATCACACCAGAACCAGTCCAGGTCAGACTGCGAGGCCCACGATTTACATTCACGCCCAGCGTCAGCGATGGGAAGCGGGTATGCACGCCCACTTGATCCGCCATGTACTGATCGAGAGAAATTGAATTGCGAAATCCGCCATTGGCCGGGTGCGGCGCAGCGGTGAGGAAACATACTTCCGACGAATGGCTGCCGTCGACATCCGGGTGCGATACACCGCTGAATACGGTGAAGTCCTTGCGGTACTCATCCAGAAGCTTCAGGTACGGCGATGCGGTGTAATCCTTGCCGGCTGTCTCCGGAAAGAACTGATTTGGCAGCACACCAAGGTTATTGCAAATCGCCAACATACGTCGCGGAGCGGCATTTTTCGTCTCCGCCGCAAATGCCTTCTGCATGATGTCGAGCATGGGCAACCCCATGGCAACGCCTGCGCCCCTCAAGAGTGCGCGACGCGGAAATTGTTGGCGAAGGCTGCTGTTCATGATGAATCCTCTACTTGCTACTGAAGAGCTTACTCTGAATGACTTGATGAATCAGGGTGCGGACACCGAAGCGATCCTTGGCGGATGCGTCCAGAATCCGCTCCACTTCGCCTCTATCGGCAAAGCCAACAGGCGCACCGGTTGAATAGGCAATGAACTGCTGCACCAGATTGCGAGCGATCTGCCGCTCATCCTTGAGAAGCAGTCGTTTGAACTCGACAACATCATGGAACTTCTCTCCTGTTATGACCTGTCCGCTGGCATCCACCGGTTGCGAAAGACGAAACGTAAAGGCATGGCCATTCTTGCCAATCCCTTCCACCGGCTCGCCCTCACCAATAGACCGATACCGTGTGCGCCACTTCCCCAGGACATCAAAGCTCTCAAGCGCAAAACCCGGTGGGTCAATCTTGCGGTGACACGACGCACAAGAAGCATTAGATCGATGTTTGTCGAGTTGCTCACGAATCGTTGTGGCCCCGCGAGTGTCCGGCTCAACCGCAGGCGTGCCGGGCGGAGGAGGCGGCGGAGGATCTCCAAGAATCCGCTCCATAATCCAAACCCCGCGCAGAACCGGAGAAGTCGTAGTTCCGTTAGCCGTCACCTTCAATACACTGGCCTGAGTCAACAAGCCGCCGCGAGTTGAATTTGCCGGCAACTCCACATAACGCATCGCAGAGCCCTCCACCGGTGGCAGTTCATAATGCCGCGCCAGATGAGAATTCAAGAAGGTGAATTTCGAATCAACAATATTGGCTGCCGGTAGATTCTTCTCCAGCAAATGACCAACAAACAGTTGGGTTTCTTTAGTCGCAGATTCCAGCAACAAGTCATCGAGATAGTATTCCGGATAAAGCGTTTGGTCGGGAGTATTGTCGCCAAGCTTCCTCAGATCAAGCCAGAAGTCGAGAAAAGCGCTTAGAAAATCTTTAACTCTGGGTGAGTTCAGCAAGCGTTCTGTTTCGGCCTTCAACATTGTTGGGCGCCTCAAATCCAGGCCGCGAAGAGTTGGATCAGGTGGCGCATTCCACAAGAAATACGAAAGTCTTGAAGCCAGCGCATTAGAACCAAGTAGCCCGGGTTCTTCTTCAAGATAAAGAAATCCTGGTGAGCACAGCACAGCCGTATAGCCAGCGATCAAGGCTTCGGTAAAGTCGACCGATGCCGCCAGACGCTGCTTGATGATGTTGAGATAGCGCTGCACCTCGGCTTCCGTCGGCGGCCTGCGATAGGCCGCCTTCATGAATTCGCGCAGCATCGGCGCAGGATCGTCTGTTTTGGCAAAGTAGCCATCTGAAAATCGGGACTCGGGCGGATGCAAAGGCCCCGTAACCTCAAGCCATCGGTATGCAACTCCCGGCATTCCATCTTTGGTAGCGTCCGGGCTACCAACAAAACCAGGCCTCGACCGGAAGAGCCGTGCCGCATCAGGCAGGATCATCTCGCCTGGCAAAAGATAAACATCCATCTCGTGAACTACAGGCTCCGGCCCGAGATCAATCGTCCGCAGCAGCCTCTTCTCACCGCCCGGTCTATAGGCGTAAATCGTCAAAGGCTCGACGGTGCGGCCCCTCGAAGTCTTCTCTCGATCCGGCCGCCAATACTCCACCTTGTCGCCACGATGCAGCGCCCCATAGAACGTATGAATCCACAGCGAAAACGCGTTCAGCCTCAGACTGTAATACCCACCCGTCTTGGCCACGAACTGATCGAAATGATACTCATTGCCAACATAAGTACTTGCGGGAGTCGCAAATCCTTCAAGCTCACGCACGGCCGGATTTCCGGGCCCCACCGTCATCGGTGCCTTCTCGCTCAGAACATCCGGCTGAGCTGCAAAGCCAAGGATCGGAATCGAAGCCCGTTCGGGATGCCGGTTGAACGGCGTGTACTTCATCCTCCCTTGCAGGCGCTTCTGGTCGCGGGCATAAAAACGACGAGTCTCATCCTTTTCTCTGGAAGCATTCAACACCAGGCGCAGCGCCTGATCCGCTGTCTCCATGTAGCGCGACATCTGCACATGCGATACGTCTAAAGCCTGCCCCGCCTTGTTGAAGCGGCTAACGATTCCATCCTCGGGCAGCGAATCCCGAAGCTGCAGCCACGGAGCCGACAGCAGATCCCGTATCGTATTCTCGTACTCGTAGCGATTCAACCGTCGCAACACCGCGCGCCCGCTGCTGGCATTGCGGCTCCTGTCATAATCCAGAATCGGAGCGGCAAGCGCAGACGTGAACGCTTTTCGGTCCATACTTGCTTTCCCGGGCGGCATGGCCCCTTTCTCCACCGCATCATGAACTCGCACCCAGCGGCTATGCGTCTCCGCTTGATCCAGATTGAAATCGAGCTTGGCAAGATCAAGACCTGCCGGAGCCTTGGGCCCTTGATGGCATCCAACGCAGTTTTTTTCAACAAGGGCAGCAACCGCAGACGGCACCGGCTCAGCCGCTAGCAACAAAGAGAGCGAGGCGGTGGCAAGGCTTAACATGATTCAATCTTAGTTCCCTGGCCGGTATTCGCGCTCAGCATGGCCCTTGATCTGCGCAGGATAGAAATACACCTCGCGCAATTCACCTTTGGAATACCGCTGCGCCTGGTCACTGAAGTGTTTGTTCTTGGGGTCCCCGTTCTCACCACCAGCAGAAACTGCAACAGCTCTCACCTTCTTTCCAAACTCCACAACAGCAACAAAACTATTGCCACTAGTGCCATACCATTTCTTTGTTCCAGGATGAGGCCGCGCACCAAAGCTAGCCAGGCTGCCCCAAATCGCTGAAGTGAAGCCGACAGGAATACTCGCCTTGGCATCGTCAAAGGGATGCAAAATATCGCCAGTCAACCGTTGAAAGCGGTTGATCTCCCCCCAAGGCGTCTTCCAGGACCCGCTGGTTCTCTCCAGTTTCACCATCGCCGTTGCCATCGCCTCAAGCAACAAAGCCGGAGACGCCTTCGTGCCCAGATACTCTTCGACAAGCACCCCTTCGCGACGTGCTGCAGGCATTGCCAGACGACGCGCTTCTTCTCCCCAAAAAATAGCCACTGAAGTAGCAACCGAATCCACCGACCACCGCAGATCCCATTTCTCAAGCACTGCCAACTGCTCACGCCAATTCCCAGAAGAATTATTAAGCGCACGAATCAGGGCAGGCATCGGTTTTTCAAACCAAGGCATGTAGCTGTCATAAGCGGCCGCGAGCAGGCTCTCAACCGTGAAATCAGACTTCCCTTCAAACACCTTTAAAGCATGCACTCCCCTCGCAGAAGCCGTCCCGCTCTCAACATACACAGGGTAAGCATCCTTCTTCAAACTCTCCTTACCCGCAGCCCACCAGGGGAAATCGTTGGCATTGTAAAGCCACCCCGCTTTGGGGTCTAAAAGCTTCGGTGTCTCATCAATCGAATGAAGACCATTGTATTCGGTCGCCGGATTCGACCCATCTACAGGCTTGGTCCAATCAAATGCCACATCCCGCTTTGGCATGTAATTCCCGTGGAAGTAGGCAATGTGCCCGCTCGCGTCGGCAAAAATCGTGTTGTTTGAAGAGTTGGTTTTCAGCTCCATGGTTTCGCGAAAGCTCTTGTAGTCTTTGGCCTTGGTACGCAAGTAAGACTGCTGCAAAGCCTTCACCGGTTCCTGCATCAACCGCACCGCAACCCACTTTCCATTCAAGCTCCGCACAATCGGCCCGTGCTGTGAAAAGAAAATCGTGAACTTCTTCTCGGCCTTACCCGTCTTGGTCAGATACGGCACAGTCACAACCCTTGAAACTAGAGGCTTTTCTTCATTCCCGATCTTGTAGTAGAACTGATCGCCCTTCTGCATAACGGTTTCGAGATACTCGTCAATCACATCAGCGCCACTCGAAGTATGCATCCACCCGCACTTCTCGTTGAAGCCCTGATAAATGAAGAACTGCCCCCAGGTCGAAGCCCCATAAGCATTCAACCCTTCTCCACTAACCATCTGCAATTCCGACCGGAAGTAGAACGAGGTATGCGGATTGATCAATAGCAAAGCAGCCTTGTTCTTCGTGTTCGACGGCCCAATCGCAACGCCATTAGACCCCGACGGTTCCTTATGCAAATCCTCGATTTCAACCCGTGCCAGGGTCGACGCAGTCTTCCCGTAAAACGCCTCAAGCTGATTCAGGTTCACCCGCTCAATATCTCCGCCAATGCTGCCTTCGGTAAAGCTCAACGCCATCCACGGCTCAAAGCGCGTGATCACACGGGGCTTTACCGCAGGGTGCTTGGCAAGGTAAAAATTCAACCCGTCTGCAAAAGCATCCATCAGCTTCTTCATCCAGGCCGGGCTATGCGAATACTGCTTCTTCAGGGTCTCCGGCTCAACAAACAACTTCATCCGCAGGTCCTGATAGATCAGCAGCTCTCCCTCGGCCTCGGCCATCCGCCCCATCGCATTGATGTAATTTGACTCGACACGATTGAAGTCATCTTCAGCCTGGGCATACAAGGCACCAAAGACAGTATCGGCATCGGTCTTGCCATAAACATGCGCAATTCCCCAACTATCCCGAACGATCTTCACCTGCTTCGCTTGCGCTTCCCAACGGCGAAGCTCCGCTGGATCAGCGGCAAAACCACAACTGGCAATCAACAGAACGGCGATCAATGAGCAACGCATAGATACTCGTCAATTTACCGCATAGGCCAGCACCTGCCCATCGGCAACCAGCCTCTTTCGCAAATCCTCATAAGGCACATCCTGCACATCCAACTTCGAATCAATGGCCATCACAGCCGCTGTCGCCGCCGACTGTCCCAAAATCATGAACACCGGCTCCATCCGAATCGACCCATAAGCGATATGCGAGCTCGACAGACAAACCGGCACCAGAAGATTCCCGGCTTGCCCCTTCTTCGGAACCAGCGAGCCATACGAGATCTGATACGGCCCATTCGTACTTACCCCGATATCACCCTCGTTCTGCACATAACCCTCAGGCGTGATGTAGCGCTGAATGTTGTGAGAATCGATCCCGTAAGAACCCATACCCACCGGCTCTGGTGTTGGCCGCTTCTTGGTCAACTCGTTCTCAGTCATCACATACTTTCCCACCATCCGGCGGGCCTCGCGAATGTACATTTGATGCGGCCAGTTGCCAGTTTTCACAAACTCATCTTTGGCCAAACCCCACTTCGCAAATTCCGTGCGAACGTCAGCCGGCACGCGAGGGTCATTCGCAATGAAGTAAAGCCATCCCTGCTGATAATTCACATGCTCATCAAAGATCTCGCGGCGCCGCGCGTAGTTCGCCTCCGGATAATCCCAATTGCGGCCGATATTGTCGGTCGAAAAAGGCCCGTGATTGTTGGTATCCGTCTTGCCATTCGGGATCGGATCAAACTTCTGAAAGGTCTCACGCCATCCAGCTTCAAACACACGCAACAGCAACTCATAGTCCTTCGGCTCATATTTGGCAGGCCTCGGAAATGGAACTCGATTCGCTTCCACTTGCGTCAGACTCATACGGAAGCAATAAGCCTGCACCTTCTTGTCCCCAGCACCATATACACCAGGAAATTCCGCACTGATCCGCGGCAGCACACCACTCTTCGGGTCACCAGGAATCACATACGGTGAGATCGGCTTCGCCACGGCACCAAAGTGATGGCGATGATGCAATACCCCCGTCTGTACACCATTCCATTTCTCACCATACGTCGCTGTCGACTCTCGGCCCACGTGATAATCCACCTTGGCCGCAGCCATCAAATCGCCTTCGTACGTCGCGTCGATAAACATCTGCGCAACATACTTGTTGCCGTCCAGCGTCGTGATCGAAACAATTCGGCCGTTCTTCATCTCGACACCCTTCTCGCGGTCAAGCCAGGCATTGCGGACAATTGGAATCTTCGTTTCCTTTACCCATTCCTCATAGACCTCCTCGGCGACATGCGGTTCAAAGATCCACATCGTCCGGCCCGTCTTGTCTACCGCTTCAGTGCCTTGCCCCTTATTGCCGTAAGCCTCACGCTTCTGCCAACGCCAGGCTTCGGGCTTGTCATAGTGCTGCCAGACGCGATGATAGAACTCCCTCGACAGCCCGCCAATCACAGCCTTATTGCCTGAATCTGTCCATCCCAGCCCACCCGCCGTAAGCCCGCCCAGGTGCTGCTCCGGGCATACCATCACAACCGACTTGCCCATCTTTCTGGTTTGCACTGCCGCTGCAATGGCACCAGATGTGCATCCATAAACACGATATCTGCTTTTCGTGTGGCCGCCTCGGCAACTATGCTGGCGAGGATCAGAACTGCGAGTTGAGTGAGCTTCATTTGAACTATCCAATACTCTATGCCAACAAGCAGGAGTAGACTAAATGCAGCGTGAACAAGTGCTTCCATCTTGCGGTTACGGTCTGTCTGCTGATCTCCTTCAGCCAGGCCCCGCTTGGCCATTTCCACGCCGATGACCCCGACCACGATCATGGCCAGGGTGACGCCCACCTTCACTGGAATCACGACGATGCCACCATCCCGTCCTGGGAAGCTGAAGACCACGACGAAGATGCGCACTGGATCGATTGGCTGGCTGGGGACGGCAACCCGGTGGCGAAGATGCTCATCGTTCTCCCTTCCCGGATTTACTCGGTGCATTTACAGGAAGTCGAATCCCTCAGGCCTGCCCCGGCACTAAAGAACCATGATCCCCCGTGGCGCGCTGGACTCCCAGCTCGTGCCCCTCCCGCCTAACCTGTCTTCCATCTTGCACTCGTCCTGAGTGCCAATCCCCATTTGTCTAAACATTTCGAGGTGGTCTCATGTTGCATGAGAATCGATCCGCCATTGCTCTCCTGCTATGCGCCTCTGCGCTACCTGCTCAGCAATGGACGGAAGCGGCAATAGTCGAGAAGTTTCTCGATCAGAATCCGATTTCGCGTGAGTCTCGTGCGAGAGTTGCGATCGCAGAAGCCGAAGTGCGCACGCGTAGCGCCTATTCCAACCCAACAATCTCCTTCAGCCACGAAGGCGCGGGCCGCACAGACTTCTACCAGGCATCGCAAGCCTTGCCACTCACAGGTCGTCTGCCATTCATCCGGCAGGCCGGCCTGTCTCAAGGCAAAGCCCTTGAAGCTGAAGGTGTATTTTCCCTTTGGCAGGCCAAGTGCAGTTTGCGAATCAGCTTCTACCGGATGCTCGCTACCCAGCTCAAACTCACCGCCCTCAAAGACTCTCTCACTGAACTCGATCGTGCCATCCGTATCCTCCAGGATCGAGAGCGCGAAGGCGAAGGTTCCAAACTGGATCGTCTCCGCGCACAACGCGAGCGCCACGAGATCGACGCCGAGTTCAGCCTCCTGGATTCCATGCTCGCCTCCGAGCGTGGCAACCTCCTCGCCTATCTACCCGTTAAGGAAAACATAGAAGAGCTCAGCGGAGACCTGGGCGTCCGCACCGCAAGCCTCGACACTGCCGAACTCTTGCGAAAGACTCTCGCCACTCGCGGCGACATCCAAGCCGAAAGGCAGAGAATCGAGCAGTACCGCTTGGAACAGCGCGCAGCCGACCGGCTCCGCTTCCCCGAACCCGTCCTCAATGCGGGCTTGAAGCGAGCCGAGCTTGGCCTACCTTCCGTAGCAAGCGGCCCGGTCATCGGCCTCAGCATGGCCATACCCATCTTTCAAAGGGGCAAATCGGAGGTCTCCCGCTTTGCCGCCGAGCAGGAGCGAGCCACCGCCCGGCTCGAGATCCTGATGCGCCGCACTCAGGCAACTCTCGACGCAGCGGCAAACGTCTTCATCATCCGGAAGTCCGCCCTTGAAAAATACCCGAGCTCCGGCCGGGAGATCGTCGACATCGCCACCATCGCCTATCAGGAGGGCGAAACCGGCATCCTTCAACTGCTGGACGCTTACCGCGTAGAACGCCAATCCCGCTTGAGAAGAATCGACCTCGAAGCCGCAACCCGTGAAGCCTGGCTCACACTCGAATCCGTAGTTGGAGAGGAACTACCCCGATGAAACAGAATCTTTGGATCCCGCTTGTTCTTCTGCTGAATGCCTGCGAAAAGCCAACTCCACCAGCTCCTGTTGTGGAGAAGGTCGCAGTCGCAAGCTCTACCAACTGGACTCAGAAAACCGAACTCTTTGTCGAATACCCGCCACTCGCCGCTGGCCAAATCAGCCGCTTTGCGATTCACCTCACTCGCCTCGACAACTTCAAGGCAATACGGCAAGGCGTCGTCGAAGTCAGACTCGGTCAATCCGTCTTCGAAGTCGCTGTACCCACGCGGCCCGGTATCTTCGGCGTTGATGTGAAGCCACAGAACACGGGCGAGTTTCCTCTCAGCATTCATCTCAAGGGTGAAGGCCTTGATGACCTTCACCAGCTAGGTACAGTAAAAGTAACAGCCAAACGAGAACCCCCAAAAGCAGAAGAAGCGACAAATGAAATCTCCTTCCTGAAGGAGCAACAGTGGACCCTCGACTTCGGCACTTCCCTCGTCGCAACCAAAACTCTCCAGGAAGATCTCCGCGTCCCAGCCGAAGTCACCGCGCGTTCAGGCGGCGAAGCTGATGTCGATGCACCTCTCGACGGTCGCCTCACCCTCGACCCAGTGCCAGTGATCGGCACTGCTGTCAGAGCGGGTCAGGAGCTAGCCAGACTAACGCTGCCCACCAGCACACCAAGCGATCTCACCGGCCTCGAACTTGCGAGAACCGAAGCACAAACAATACTCGAACTCAGCCGCAAAGACCGCCTGCGCGCCTCACGCCTCTTCGCAAGTGGTGCAGCACCCGCGCGCCGTCTCGAAGAAGCCACCGCCCTCGAACAAAACGCCGAAGCCCGTCTCAAGGCAGCCGAAGCCCGCCTCGCTCAGTACGACAACTCCAGCAACGCCGATGGACGCGTCAGCGGCTCAAAACTCTTTGTCCTGCGAGCGCCCATCTCAGGCACCATTCAAACTGTCAAGACAACTCCCGGCACCAATGTCAAAGCAGGTCAAATGCTCTTCCAAATCGTTGACCTTGATCAGGTTTTCGTCGCTGCAATCCTGCCCGAGGCCGAGTTCCCAAAGATGCGCTCGCTCACCGGAGCAGAGCTCGAAATCCCAGGCGTCGAGCAACCACGACGGCTCGACCGCCTCATCGCCATCGGCCGCGTTGTCGATTCTCCCTCACGCACTTTCCCCGTCACCTACGCGATCGACAATCGAGACCGCCGGTTCGCCATCAACCAGACCGTCTATGTCCGGCTCTTCAGCGGTAAAAGTGAATCAACGCTTGTAGTCCCGGACACCGCCATCGTCGACGACCAGGGGCAATCGGTCATCTATCTCCAAACCGGCGGCGAGAGCTTTTCCCGGCAGCCAGTCAAGCTCGGCAAGCGCCAAAGCGGATTGGTTCAAATCATCGAAGGCCTCAAGCCAGGCGACAGAGTAGTGAGTAAAGGGGCTCATCTGCTGCGTCTGGCCTCGATGTCCTCATCAGTACCCGCGCACGGGCATGTGCACTAAAAAGGATTTGCCATGTTCCAATTCTTGATTCGCTGGTCTCTGAACAACCGGGCTTTGGTGCTCTTCCTCGCCTTGGTCCTGCTCGTCTGGGGCGGCCTTACCGCTCGTCAAATACCACTCGATGTCCTGCCAGACCTCACCGCTCCAACGGTCACTATCCTTGTGGAAGCCCCGGGCATGGTTCCGGTCGAGATGGAATCTCTGGTTACCTTCCCAATCGAATCCACAATCAACGGAGCACCCGGCGTCCGCAGAGTCCGCTCTGCCACAGCAGTCGGAGTGGGCGTTATCTGGGTTGAATTCGACTGGGGCCAGGACATCCACCGTGCCCGTCAAACCGTCAACGAAAAGCTCGCCATGGTGGCAGCAACGCTCCCACCGAACGTAAAGCCCCCATACCCAGCACCGATCTCTTCAATCATGGGCGAGATCCTCTTCC
>JBKJUN010000114.1:0-9155 GCA_046590555.1 Bryobacter sp.
CTCTGCCTCGCACTGCTCATTCTGCCTGGCCTCAACGCCCAACAGAACTCTGTGCTGGCTGTCCAACGCAACCCGTTGGCCGCCATCGCAAATCATCCTCGCGTTAAACAAGCTGAAGCATGGGTCAGTGAAGGCCGCGCAGCCATTACGGCAGGTGATTCAAACGAAGCCAGACGCCTCTTCGATCGCGCCATAGACCACCTTCTGGAAACCGAAGAGAAAGATCCAGACCGGGACGCCATTGATCGCTTCACGCAAAACCTTGCTGAGGAAATCTACACCATAGACCTTGAGTCCCTTGGTGCCGCCCGCAGTCTGGATGACGTGCGCTTTGACAAGTCTCCACTGGACGATATTCGCGAACTTACCTTCCCTGTCGATCCACGGATGAAGTCTAAAGTTCAAAAGGAAATCCAGAGCACCACCTCTCAGCTTCCCTTGGTGGTCAACGATACTGTTCTCGGCTTTATCAATTACTTCGCCAACGGCAAAGGCCGCAAGACTCTTGAATATGCTCTCAAGCGCTCAGGGCGCTATCGGCCAATGATCTTCCGAATCCTGGCTGAAGAAGGTGTCCCTGCTGAATTGATCTACCTCGCACAAGCAGAATCCGGCTTCCTCCCGCGAGCCGTGTCCTACAAAGCAGCCGTCGGCATGTGGCAATTTATCAAGGCAACGGGTCAGACCTACGGCCTGACTCAAGGCCCCTGGACAGACGACCGCCTCGACCCGGAGCGCTCCACCAGAGCCGCCGCCAAACACCTGCGCGATCTCTATACAGAATTTGGTGATTGGCATCTGGCCTTGGCTGCCTACAATTGCGGTCCGGGTTGCGTGGATCGCGCTGTTCAAAAAACTGCCTACGCCGACTATTGGGAGCTTCGTAATCGTCATGCCGTGCCGATCGAAACCACCAATTATGTGCCAATCATTCTGGCACTTACGATCATCATGAAAAATCCCGTGGATTACGGTCTGGCTGATCTAGAACTTGAGACCCCTCTGGAATACGACACGATTGAAGTCTACTCGAGCACCAGCCTGCAGCTTGCGGCGGATGCGGCACAAATCCCGGTCACAACTGTGCAGGACATGAACCCGGCCATCCTTCGCAATGTGGTTCCTGCGGGCTACTTCCTTCGTGTACCCAAGAATAGTGGGGCCGACGTTTCAGCGGCATTCAATCTGGTTCCACCAGATAAACGGGACACATGGCGCCTGCACCGGTTGCAAGGTGGCGAAACGATTGAATCTGTGGCCCGGCAGTATCATGTCGGCCTGCCGTCGATGGAGCAAGCGAACCCAAAATTCGCAAACGCAGGCTATGCAGTCGTCCCGCAAATGGTTGCCAGGCCAAAGCCAATGCGCACGCCGGCGGTTAAGGGCAAGACAGCAAGATCGGCTCCTACACGAGTGACCCGGTCAGCAGCCAAGCCAACCGCGACCAGGAGAGCACCAGCGAGGCCCTCTTCATCCAAGCCGACTCCGAATCAGAAAAAGCCGATTAAGCCTTCTCCGTCAACCAGGAAGTAAACTCACCTTCGCCATGCACATCCGTCAATCGCTGGTCTCGACCCTGAAAGCGATACGTCACCTTCGTGTGATCCATGCCGAGCATGCGGAAAATTGTGGCATGCATGTCGTGCACATCCTTGCGCTCCTCCACTGCTCTTAGCCCGAATTCATCGGTGGCCCCAAGAGCGCGACCGCCACGAATCCCCGCTCCAGCCATCCACATCGAGAAGCCATAGGGATGATGATCACGGCCGTTTTTACCCTCAGCCAGGGGCGTCCGTCCAAACTCAGTCGACCAAACAACCAGCGTCGAATCGAGCAATCCACGGCCTTCAAGATCAGCCAGCAATCCGGCAATCGGCTGATCGCTCTTCTTTGCCATCTTATTGTGGCTCCCCAGTAGATCGTTGTGAGCATCATCCCAGTCATCACCAAGGTTGGTACCGGAGTAAAGCTGTACAAAGCGAACGCCGCGCTCGACAAGCCTCCGCGCCAGTAGGCACTTGCGACCGAAGTCATCGGTCATTGGTTCGCCAATGCCGTATAGCTTCTTGGTCTGCTCGCTTTCCTTACTTAAATCGACAATGTCTGGAGCTTCTGACTGCATTCGGTAAGCAAGCTCATAGGAAGCCACTCGCGCATCAAGCGTGGAATCCTCTTCGCGGGTGGCCGAGTACTTGCGATTCATGCGGTGGATCAGGCCTAAAGTTTCCTTCTGTGCCTCGTTGGTAACACCTTCGGGAGAAGCCAGATGCAAGACCGGGCTCTGACCTCCACGAAACACCGTCCCCTGATAGACGGCTGGCAGATAACCGCTGCCGTAAGCACCAGCGCCACTCTTCATCGCTCCGTCGCTCATCACCACAAAGGAGGGAAGATTTTTGTTCTCGCTCCCTAGTCCATATACTGACCAAGCCCCTAGCGACGGACGACCAGGAAATTGGCTCCCACTCGCACGCAAATAGATGGCAGGCGCGTGATCAAAGGCATCCCCGAAACAACTGCGGATGACGGCGATTTTGTCGGCATGTTTTTGCACATGAGGATAGAGATCACTGATCTCAAGTCCACTCTTGCCTGACTTGGTAAAGTTCCATGGGCTACCGCGCATGAGGGCTTTGCGAAAGTCGATACGACTGGTGATCAAGCCCTGCCCAAAACTACCTGGCAGAGGCTGCCCGTCGTACTTGGCCAGAGACGGCTTCGGATCAAATGTATCGACATGGCTTACGCCACCATGCATGAACAGGAAAATGACCCGTTTTGCTTTGGCCTGTTCTGCTGCCTGAGAAGCCATATTTGCCAAAGCAACAGATCCAAATCCTTTGCCTGCATCCAAAAAGAATTGCCGCCGTGATTTTTCGTAAGTCATTTCAGATCCTTATTCGATGTACAGAAATTCGTTCGTGTTCAAGAGGCCGCGCACTAGCTCTTTGCGCGCTGCTGCTTCGTTGCCTAGTAACTTACCCTGGCGTACTAGAAATTCGTTAGCCATTGCCAGTTCGCCTTCATCAGGAATTCTCTGAAGAAGCTTCAGCCAGAGAGACTTGATATCGGCAGTCTTGGCCAGGGCAACGGCCTGATCTACCGTAAACTTGCTGTTGAGTAAACTCAGACTCTGCGTCGAGGTTGTAGAGCTCTCGCGTCGCGAGCAACTTAAGACTCCTTCTGGCTGATCAAAAACTTCGAGCATTGGCATTCGGTACGTACGGCGAGACAACATATAGATGGATCTGCGGGTATGCTCCGTCACATCCGAAGTTACCGGCCACGCGCTACTCGGTGGCTGGCTCATTCCATATAGCTCTTCTTGCGCGAGCGCCGGCACTACCGGACGTCCAAACATCTTGGTGTTCAATGTTCCTGTTGTTGCCAGCACGGCATCCCGAATTTCTTCAGCCTCAAGACGCCTCCGCGTGAAGTAAGAAAGATATTGGTTTTCGGGGTCCTTCTCGCGCCCTTCCACTGATCCGGCAGCAGATTGGCGATAAGAGGCCGATAGCAAAATCTCGCGGTGTAGCTTCTTCATGCTCCATCCGTCATCCACAAACTTCTTCGCCAGATAATCCAATAATTGAGGATGACTTGGAGCAGAACCACGTGTCCCGTAGTCGCTGGAACTTGCAACCAGGCCACGCCCAAAGTGGAACTGCCAAATGCGATTTACCATCACCCTTGCTGTCAAAGGATTCTCAGGGCTTGCGATCCATTCGGCTAGAGCAGCGCGCCGCTTTGTGGTCAGAGAATCGAGGGCAGGTGCCGGAATGTTTCCACCACCCAATGCACTTAAAAAGCCAGGCTGTACTTCTTCTCCGTAGGGAGTGCCTTTCCCGGGCACAAAAGTCTTTGGTGCCTCCCGCCCAACATCAGTCACACCAGCGGCAAGAGGGCCGGGCCCAAAGTTCCCATAGAGCGCAAGCAATCGATTTTTCAGCTTCTCAAGCATTTCCTTATCGCCATCGTTCAATACACGCCAGATCTGGTCATCGCTGGGATTCACACGCTTCATGTGCTCATCATGAAGAGCCTTCTGCACTGAACTTCGCTTCTCTTCATCCACAGCAAAGGCCGCTTGAACTTCCGCACTCAACTTGGATAAACGCTCTGCCTTCAACCGGTCAAAGTAAGGCTTTTTGAGTGTGGCTAGTTCTGCGCCAATATCGTAAAGCTTGAAGTTACGAGTTACTTCGCTCAAGTTATAGCCACGAGCATTGTTGTAGTGCAAAAACACATTGCTCTTCTGAAACGGAGTAAAGACCGCCTGAAGACGATAATAATCCTTCTGCGGAATCGGATCGTATTTGTGATCGTGACACCGGGCGCAACCCACGGTTAAGCCCAAAAAGACGCTTGCAGTCGTATCGGTAAAGTCGGTCAAGCTCTCCACACGATTGATGTCTTCAACCTTGTAAAGCATGTCCCGATTGGGACCAACAGAATAATACCCTGTACCCTGTTGCTGCGCGGGGTCTTCGTACAATTCGTCCCCTGCCAATTGCTCCTTGACAAAGATGTTGTAGGGTTTGTCAGAGTTAAAACTTTCAATCACGTAGTCGCGATAGCGCCAGGCGTAAAGAGTATATGGGTCCTGCTCAAATCCGGCTGTATCTCCATAACGCACCAGATCCAGCCAGTGTTTGCCCCACTTCTCGCCATAATGCTTAGACGCCAGGAGTCGATCCACCAGGCGCTCATAGGCATCCGGCTTTGAATCGGCCTCATACTCAGAAATCGCTTCTGCAGTCGGAGGCAATCCTGTCAGGTCGTAGCTCAACCGGCGAGACAGAGTTCGGCGATCTGCTTCCTTGGCCGGTTTGAGTCCCTTCTCTAAATGCTTGGCCGCAACAAAGCGATCAATGTCGTTTCGAGCCCAGCCCTGGCCAACCTGTGGCACGTCAACTGGCTTTACTTTCTCGAAAGACCACCACTTTGGTGTTTCCGTTTTTGCAACTCCACCCGTCTCGGGCCATTTTGCTCCACTCTTGATCCACTCTCGAATCACAGCCAACTCTGCCTCTTTCAATTTGCCCGTAGGGGGCATCATCGCCCTGCCCTTGCCGGTCATCATCAAAAGTAGCCGGCTTTCCTCTGGTTTCCCGGGCACAACAATCCCGTCTGAGAGGTCTCCTGCCTGGTCTAGACGCAATCCCGCCATGGCCGCACTCCCATGGCAGGAGTAGCAATTCTTGCTCAGAATTGCTGTCGCCTTCTCAGGCAAAGTGCCATCTGCCGCAAAGCCGACCGACACAAAAATTAAATATTTCAACATGAGGCTGTTTAGATTCTATAAAATCCAGAGAAGCTCGATGAAGACAATCTCATTTTTAACCCTCACCACTCTGCTCACATTCGCAGCAGAGCCAGGCGGCAAACCCTACATGAACGAAATTCGTATCGAACGCCACAAGGCCGTTCCCATGCGAGACGGCGTTTCGCTTTTCGCGGACGTCTATCGACCCGCAGCAGAAGGCCGCTATCCAACTATCCTCGTCCGCACTCCCTATGGCCTACAGCGCGATGGCATCCACGAGACCATGCTCAAGTTTGCCCAGCGCGGCTATTCCGTCGTTGTCACCGACAACCGGGGTCGCTACGAATCAGGCGGCAATTGGGATCCCTTCCGCTTCGAAGCCGCCGACGGCTACGACTGCATCGAATGGGCAGCCAAGCAGAACTTCTCAAATGGAAAAGTAGCAATGCAGGGAGGTTCTTACCTTGGTCATGTTCAGTGGGCTGCGGCCAGTCAGCAACCACCCAGCCTGGTTGCCATGTTCCCTGCCCTGGCATCCACCAACCTCTACGCGAATTGGATTACTCACGGCGGTGCCTTCCGCCTCAGCTTCAATTACGGCTGGGGCGTAGTTCGTATGCCCAATCGAATCATGCTCCCCCAGTACTGGCACACCGAAGCCTATACCCCGGAAGAACTCAAATACGAAAACATCCTTCGTCATCTGCCACTGGCAACCGGAGATCTCAAAAGCGGTGGCTCAGAGGTGAAGCACTACCGCGACTGGCTCGCTCACCCTTCCTACGACGCCTATTGGAAATCCATCAGCGACGAAGAACGCATGGACAAGATGAAAGTCCCGGCAGAAGTTTCTGGCGGCTGGTTTGATATCTTCCTCGCCGGTACGATCAATGGCTACACGATGATGAAGCAGAAGGCTGCCACCGATGCGGCCCGCAAACATAGCCGCATGATCATCGGCCCCTGGGGCCACGGCCCAACACAGAAGTACGGCGACGTTGATTTTGGCAAAGACGCCATGATCGATCAGTTCGAAGAAGAGCTTCGCTTTTTCGACTTCCACGTCAAGGGCCTCAAGAACGGCCTGGATAACAACATGCCAGTGAAGCTTTTCTATATGGGCGTCAACAAGTGGCGCAGCGAAGCCGATTGGCCCATCCCCAATACCAACTTTCGTGAACTCTATCTGGCGGCCAAGTCTTCAGCCAATTCTGCCCGCGGTGGCGGAACGCTCAGTTTCGACAAAGCAGCGTCGGCTGCGACCGATCAATATCGATATGACCCTCAAAACCCAGTCATGACTCTCGGCGGAAACAACTGTTGCGGTACCCCGACTCTTGCGGGGCCTAAGGACCAGCGCCCGATTGAGCAACGTGATGACGTGCTCGTCTACACTGGCGACTTTCTCAAAGATCCGATCACTATCGCCGGGCCGGTCAAGATGAAGCTCAGCGCTGCCACTGACGGGCCAGATACGGACTGGATGGTCAAGCTTATCGACGTTTACCCCAATGGCTTTGCCATGCCAATCGCTGAAGGAATCCTCCGCGCACGTTTCCGTAACGGCCTCGACAAGCCGGAACTACTGACTCCAAATACAACCTACGAATTCACCGTCGATATGGCCGGTACCGCCAATACGTTCCAGGCGGGCCACCGCATCCGCATCGACATCACCTCGAGCAACTTTACCCAATTCGACCGCAACCCCAACACTGGTGAGCCTCTGGCTACAGCCACCAAAACAAGAGTTGCGCAACAAACCATTCACCTTGGCGGGCCAAAGGCCAGCCATATTATTTTGCCGGTCGTCAGCAACCCCTAAAGGAAAATAAAACTTATGTCATCCCGTAGAAATTTTATCGGCGCAACGGCCGCATTTCCGCTCATCGCAACCAAAGCGAGCGCAGCCAAAATCAAAACTCCAGACTATTTCAAAGATTTGGGGATTCGGCCCTTCATCAATGCAGCGGGCACCTACACGATGCTAACTGCTTCGTTGATGTCCCAGGAAACCATGGACGCAATGGAGTATGCATCCAAGCACTTCGTGCACCTCACAAAATTGCAAGACGCCGTGGGTGCCCGGATCGCCAATCTTCTAAGTGCCGAAGCCGCTATGGTTACCAGCGGCGCGGCCGGAGCCATGATGGTGGGCACGGCAGGTTGCATTACTGGCACCGACAACAAGGCCATCCTTCAGCTCCCTGATATCACTGGGCTCAAGAGCGAAGTCCTCGTGCAGAAGTCTCACCGCTATGGTTATGACCATGCCGTGCGGGCCTGTGGCGTAAAGATGGTTGAGATCGAAACAGAAGAAGACTTCCACCAAAAGGCCGGCCCTCAAACGGCAATGGCGCTCTTCTTTAACGACAACGAATCTAAAGGCAAGATCGATGCCAAGGGCTGGGTTCGCCTCGGCAAGCAACACAAGGTTCCAACCTTCAACGATGCTTCCGCCGACGCACTGCCGGTCGAGCGGCTCAGCCTCTACAACAAGATGGGCTTCGACCTGGTTACCTTCTCTGGCGGCAAGTGTATTTGCGCTCCCCAATCCAGTGGCATCCTGATGGGCCGCAAAGATTTGATCGAGGCTGCTCGCCTCAATACCAGCCCCTATTCAGATACTGTGGCCCGTGGCCTAAAAGTGAACAAAGAAGAAATGCTCGGTCTTCTTGTCGCTCTCGAAAACTATCTCAAGCGAGACCACGCAGCCGAGGCACGCGAATGGGATCGAAGGGTCGAACTCATCACCAAAGCGGCAAAGAAGCTCCCTTCTGTCACATCTAAGGTCGATGTACCCGAGATCGCCAATCACACACCTCATCTGAAGCTGAGCTGGGATCAATCCAAAATCAAGATCAGCCCACTCGACGTCAAGAAGCAGTTGCTCGAAAGCGAACCCTCGATCGAAGTCACTCCAAGCACCAGCAAAGACGAGTTAGTCGTTACCGTCTGGATGCTGAAACCGGGCGAAGCAGAAATCGTCGCCCGGCGTATCGCAGAAGTTTTGAAGGCCGCAACCGCTTAAATATAAGCAATTACGTCAATTTCAACCAGGCTGTTTCCAGGAATCCCGCCACCTGCGGCAATCGTTGTCCGCACTGGCGGGTTTTCTCCGAAGCGGCCCAGAAAAACTGCATTCATTGCCGTGTAATCTTTCAAATCATTCAAATAGACATTGCACTTCAATACCTTGTCCATTGACGAACCAGCCGCTATTAGTTCCGCTTCCACTTCCTTGAGTACGGTCTCGGTGTGCGCCTTGATATCGCCTTCGTAGTGTGCACCCTTGCCGGCAATAAACAACAGGTTGCCATAGCTGACTGCACCATTGAAAAGGGGTGTTTTAGATGGCTTGGGCCCCCTGCGGTGCACTTTCTTTTCTGGCCCGCCACTCACTTGGGCCATTGCATTCGATGCTGTAGCAAACCACCCAGCCAAAACTCCGGCCACGGCCTGATAAAAACGAATTCGTGTCATGAATTTTCCTTCCTGTCAGTCTTTCACAAAAATTGCCATTAGACTCTTGCAGAATCCAAACAACACGATATGCTATTTGCACGGACCTGTTCTAAATGCTTGATCGTTATAAATACGTTTCGCCAGACGAAGATCCCGAAGATCTGATGGATCAGGATGTCACCCTCGGTAACGAGCTTTCAGAGTACAACTACGATGAAGATGACGATCTGATTGAGGAAGCTGACCATGAGCTCAATCCGCCACTCTTCGTAGCACCTCAACCACCACCACCTCCGCCGCCTCCGCTGCCTCGCGCTCCCAATGAAGCTAAAGTGGAAGAAATAGCAGCAACACCAGTTGCCCAGATGAAGCCTGTTGCTCCAGCCAAGAAAGCCGCTCCAGCCAAGAAGGCTGCTCCAGCCAA
>JBKJUN010000244.1:0-6253 GCA_046590555.1 Bryobacter sp.
AATTCGATACTGGCCCGTAGCATTGGTCTGCACGGTACGTGAAAAACCGGTGCCGGTACTGGTCACCGTCACGGATGCATTGGGAATCACGTTGGCGGATGGGTCATAGACGTCGCCGACCAAAGTGGCCGTAGTCTGAGAATAAGCACTAGTTGCCGAAGCAGCTAGCACAAAAGCGGAGAGCAGAAAGCGAACAGAGTTATACAAACAAATCCTCCTGATAGGTATTGGGCTAAAGGCCCCCTTACATTGCCGCCTAGTATATCGGAAAATGAACCTCTAGTTGACAGGCCTTGCGGGCGACCGCAATAATGGCGACCGTGAAGCAACTGTGCGTATTCCTTCTGACGGTCGGCTTGACGCCGCTCACGATGGCGCAGGGGGTCGCAACCCGAAACGTCGAGCCCGCAGCCAGGCAGGCCCCCTCGGGTCGGCCTTTTGCCGCAAGTTTCGAAGATATCGCGGCCAAGGCGGGATTGACGCTTCCCGTCACTGTCGGCAACCCGGTCAAGAAAAGCTACATCATTGAAGCGAACGGCACGGGCCTCGCGGCGATCGACTATGACCGGGACGGTTGGCTGGACCTGTTTGTAGTGAATAGTTCAAAGCTCGAAGGCTTTGGTACCGGCAAGCCGCCGACAAGCCGCTTGTACCGGAATACGGGCAAAGGTACTTTCACGGACGTGACGGAAGCCGCCGGTGTGGGCAAGAGCGGATGGGGCAACGGCGTCTGTACTGGCGACATCGACAATGACGGCGACGAGGATCTGTTTGTCACTTACTGGGGACCCAATCTGCTTTATCTCAACAACGGGAAGGGGAGCTTTGACGAAGCGGCCGCACGGCTCGGCGTGGCGGGTCCGGCAAAAGAATGGAGTTCGGGCTGCACCTTCCTCGATTACGACCGCGACGGTCGGCTAGACCTGTTTGTGACCAGTTATCAGCACTTCGATCTCGCAAAGACTCCGCCGCCCGGAAAGGCCTCCAATTGCGAGTGGAAAGGGATGCCAGTCTTTTGCGGTCCGCGCGGATTGCCCTTCGGCACTGCGACGCTCTTCCATCAAAAGCAGGATGGAAGCTTTGAGGATCTGACTCAGGCATCCGGCATATCGGCGGCGCGCGATTTCTATGCGTTTACGCCCGTGGCCGCCGACCTCAACGGCGACGGTTGGACGGACATTTATTTTGCCAGCGATTCCACACCAAGCGTCTTGTTCCGCAACGAAAAGAACGGCAAGTTTCGGGAGATCGGCACCGAGACCGGCGTGGCGTTCAATGAGCATGGATTTGAGCAGGGCGGAATGGGAATCGGCGTCGGCGACTACAACCGGGACGGATTGCTCGACCTCGTGAAAACCAACTTCGCGGGAGATCATCCCAACCTTTACCGCAATACCGGCGGCGGTATTTTCGAAGATTCGGTACTGATGGCGGGCTTGGCGATTAATCCGCACTTCGTGGGCTGGGGCGTGGCGTTTGTGGATCTGGACAACGACGGGTGGCAGGATATTTTCCAGGTAAACGGGCACGTCTATCCGGAGTTGGATCTGGGCGGCAAAGAGACATACCGGCAACCGCGCGTGGTGTACCGCAACCTGGGAGACGGACGCTTTGAAGACGTCAGCGCCATGGCAGGACCGGGCATCGCCGCCCGCCATTCCAGCCGTGGCGCGGCGTTTGGCGATTTCGACAACGACGGGGACATCGATGTCGCGGTGATGAATATGGGAGAACCACCTTCGCTTCTGCGAAATACGCTCACCGGCAAGTCGAACTGGGTGAAGGTAATCCTCGAAGGAGTAAAGTCGAACCGTTCCGCCATTGGGGCGGTCGTAACGATAGAGGCGGGCGGAGCAAAACAGACGCTGCCGGTGCTGGGGCAATCGAGCTTCCTGTCGCAGAACGACCGCCGCCTGCATTTCGGACTGGGAGCGGCGGTTAAGGTGGACCGCGTTCAAGTGCGCTGGCCCAACGGGGACAAGGAAAGCTTTGACGGTGGCGCGGCGGGGACGACGCTGCTGTTGAAGGAAGGCGGCGGACGGCCATGATCGAGCTGTTCGCGGTCGCTGCGCTGCTACTGCAAACCCCGGTCGAGGCGCTGTCGGAACAGGCCCTGGCGGCGGCGCAACGTGGCGACACGGACAGCGCGGCCAGCCTTTGGACACAGGCCATTGCCAAGGATCCAAAGCATTTTGCCTCGTTGTTCAACCTGGGCGTGCTGTTGCACCGGCAGAAGCGGCAACAGGAGGCGGCCCCTTTGCTGGACCGTGCGGCGGCGATTGAGCCGGGCTATCAGGTGCAGTTAATGCGGGGCTCGAACTTTCAGCAACTGAGTCGGCGCGAAGATGCGATCCGGGCCTGGAAGGCAGCGCTGGCCTACCAGCCGCAGAACCTAAAGTTGATGCAGGTGTTGAGTGTGGAATACAGCGGCGGGCGGTATTTCCACGAAGCGGCGTCCATGGCGCGGCAAGCTCTGAGGGTGGCACCAACGGAGCAAAACCTGTATTTCCTGGCGATCAAAGCCTATCAGGACGCGGGCAATTTGACGGCGGCGGCGGAACTGGCGGCGGAGGCTGCGGTCCGCTTTCCAAAGTCGGCCCGCGCACAGTTTGAGCATGGCTACTATTTACAGAAACAGGGAAGCGCGGAGTCGGCCATGGTGTTCCTGCGGCGGGCGATGGAGCTGGACGGCGAATACGAAGAACCGTTCTTTTTTTACGGCGACCTGCTGGTGAAGCAGGGGAAGTGGGAGGCGGCGCTGGAGCCGCTGCGCAAGTCGATCGCGATCCGTCCGGAATACTCGCCAGCCCGTGTGGCACTGGCGCGTGCGCTGATGAATTTGGAGCAGTTACCATCGGCGGTGAAGGAATTGGAACAGGCTGCGTTGCTCGACCCGAAGAACGCACAGCCGTGGGTAATGCTGTCGCAGTTGTATTTCCGGATGGGCGATGAGGACAAAGCGCGGGAGGCGAAAGAGACATCGCTGAAGCTGCGGCGGGAAAATCCGGCGGTGCTTGAGGCGGCGCAGGCCAGACCCTTTCCGGTTAAGTAACAGGTCTAAGTCCTCGAGCACGGCTCCCATTCGCGACTCCCCGCCTGCTGCAACACCAGCCTCCGTCTACCGACAATGCGTTTAAAAATGGATTTACGGACAGACCTGCGCGTCCCTATGCTTTTTATTGGCCTTTTTGAGGCTTTTGGAGGCTTTTGGTCGCGGTAGGGACAATCATCGCTGACGGCCCCGCCGAGTAGGCCCGGGGAATGTCACCCCGAGCCTCTCACAGAACCGTGCTTGACTGTCTCCAGTCACACGGCTCGTGCCATTCATTGAGAGCTGCCGCCCTCTGCCACAATCTGTCGGTTCCTCCTGTTGCCAGTTGACCAAATCGACCGTGACTCGAATGGCCCGTCCCCTTCGATTTGGTACCGATTTGGTACCAGCCTGATGCGTCCCTATTCATTTCATTGGCTTTTTTGCCTGATTTTTCCAAGATAGCGGCCAACCGCACAATATGACTCTCTTCAATTCAGCCATGCCGCCAATCGGCCAACTGCTGAACAGCAAACCACTTAAGCCTGAATTGCATTGCGATTTGAGCGGTCCATCTCTCCCTCGGCAATAGCCCAAATTTTTCAGAAAAACGCAAAGGGACGGATCGACTTCAAGTCACCACCCGCACCATCCCATCCCAATACTGGGCCTGCGATCCCAACTGGAGCTAGAAGTCGACTGCGCCGATTGAGAGCGGAAGCGCCTGACACACCTGTTGCGCGGATGGGTAGTGGAAGCGAGAGGCCGATTCCGATCCCCTGTAGGCGCAAATAGTATCCACGAAGTCTTCTTTAGTCAGGCGCACAAAAGGCGGAATCCATGCAGGGTATCCTCACACTCACTAACAAACGCGCAAGCCCCCAATGCGTAGCCCCTACCAAAGCACACGCACCGGGTACGCGCCGAAAGCCTCGTCTGATGTTAGGATCGTCATCCCATTCACTAATGCCTGCGCAATGATCATGCGATCAAACGGATCGCGGTGGTAGAGCGGTAGTTTCTCGGCCGTGATTGCCTCTTCCTCGGTGAAAGCGATCGTTTCGATCTTTGCGTCGTCGCGTACCCTCGGAATCAACTGCTCCGGATGCAGAGGCAACCTTAGCGAGCCCTTGGCATACTTCCGACATAGCTCCCAGGCGGACACCGAGCTGAAATAAATCTGATTCTCTGGCTGCAAAATCGCCTCACGAGCGGTTGTGGATAGCAGCTTGGAATTGTCAGCCAGCCAAATAAACGTGCACGTGTCCAAAAGCAGCTTCACTTGGACTTGTCAGCCATTTCCGCCGGAAAGATTTGCGAGCTGTCAAATTCGTCAACCTCCGCGTCTGTCATAGGAGCGAAGCAGTCCTCGGTATAGCTGATTTGGCCGGCGAAACTCCCAATGATTCGCTTTACCGGCAATGGCTCTGGAATACAAGGCCCCAATTGCGCCACGGGCCTATTGTGGCGGCAAACCACAATCGTCTCGCCCTTCAACACCCGGTCGAGCAGACTCGACAAATGGGTCTTGGCATCCTGAACACTAACCTGTTCCATGACCAGATTCTATCCTAGAACAACCAGTATCTCAACCAGGGAAGGTCGACGGTCTGAATAGTCCCGTCTGCAATTTCGGCCACTTTCCCACAAGGCAAGTTTCGCCTCCTCCGATGATTTTAGCCTCCGACTGCCCAGATTCCGGCCTTTGCTCGGACAGGAAATCCAATCGAGCTTCCCGGTTCTTTCCGGTCTAACGCTGGAGTATGCCGTGCAGCCAAATCACTCATTACTTTCTTCCCAAAGTCTTCAGATCCCAATGGTTTGCCGGAATATTTCGCCGACTTCAACCGCTTGAGCTGCCCCTCATCTCCAGAACTCGCCAGCAATTCTTCCTAGTGCTTAGCCCCACCTGAGGCGCTCCAAAATTGCATGTCCAGCAAGTGCAAAGTGTCTTTTCCACTCAAATGCGCATTCGCGCTAGACCAGGAATGTGGACGAATGTGGACAGCCTGACTACGAATGTGCGAATGTGGACAGCCTGAGAGTCTGTCGGAAATAGCCAAGTGGTCAGCCAAGTGGTCAGGCCAAGTGGTCAGACTGAATAGTCCCTGAGGCCAAGTGGTCAGACTGAATAGTCCCTGTGCATTTTATTGGCATTTTTGCCATCTTTTGCCGTATGACCAACCAACTAGCCCAACCGAGCTTCTTCTGGCCGGCATTGCATGTCGGTGTCTAACGCGCTGCAAATAATAGTTTTTCTTCGCCTTGTCTCCAAATCAACAGCTCCCTCCCTCATCCCTGCGGCTACCCAAATTTGAACAAAAACCCACAAGGGACAGGTCACTCTCACAGCCATCAACTCTTCCTCCTGCCAAGTCTTTATGCAGGGCCCAGCACCCCACAATGAACTCGCTGCAAGATTAAGCCCGAAGCGGTTCACAGATATTTTCAACTTTCTTTTCCACCTAACCCGCTGATTCTAAATAAAACCAGCCCGGCCCAAACAGGAAGCCCGCTTACCCGCCTGCTAATTTCTGCTCAGGAGAAATCCAATGAACAATGAACAGAATGTTGCCAACGAACCATCGACCGTGGCCTCACAAGAAGAAACACAGCCACGCAAGAAAACCATGACCGAAGCGGCCCTCGAAGCCAACCGCAGAAACGCAACCAAATCCACCGGCCCCCGTACGCCCGCCGGCAAACTCAAAGCCGCCTCCAACTCCCTCAAACACGGCCTCTACTCTCTGAGGAACTTCGACAATTTCATCGCCCACCACGACCAGGCCCTCGCCGTCGCAACCAACCTCATCGAACAATTCAACCCCGTCACACCCACCGAGGTATTACTCGTCCACCAACTCATCCACATGCAGCTCCGTTTCCTGCAAATGGAATTCCTCTACGGCGAAGCCATGCGCTTCCGCGTCGAAGACATCATCTCAAAGCCAGCAAACTTCATTCCCGCAATCATGCGCGAACTCGACCGTCTCCCCACGAAAATCCAGCGCACCATCAAAGTCCTCCGCGCCGAGATCGCCGAGCGTGAAGCCTACATCGGCAACGGTGAAAACGTAGAAATCGAAGCCATCGCCGACGCAGAGACACTCCCCGGCCGCCCACCCAACGAAATCTACTACGACGTCCAGACCAACAAAGGCGACATCTCGATAGAAAACCTACCCCAAGTAAAAAAACTCGCTGAAACGGACCCACGAGCGG
>JBKJUN010000668.1:0-8732 GCA_046590555.1 Bryobacter sp.
CGCCTGCACCGTCAACTCACGAGCCTCTTCATCAAAGCTTGCTGGCACCGTCAACACAACATCATGCTCGCCAATCGAAGACCCATTGGCCTCCTTCCAGGCAGCGGCGATATGAGCCAGATACTTGGTCGAAGCCTCCACCGGCGAATACAGCCGACCAGCCTCCTGCGCATCCCACGGCAGGATTTTCGCATTCCGGTCTACTTCACTATTTGACAGCCAGCTCTTGGCCGCATAAACACTCCTGGTCGGAACCAGAGCCCCCTGCTCGCGCGCATAAACACCCACAAACTCCTGCTGATCGAGATAGAGAAAACTCGGCAATGTCCGCCGCTTCTCCTGCCGCCCCTGGGCCACATATTGCCCAATCTCAAGCACCTGTATTGGCGTAAATTCTGCCTCGACTGCCTCCACTTCATCCACCCAGGCCAGCGCCGAATTCGTAGTCCCTAAATCGATACCAATCTTCATGCTTTGCGCTCTCTCACACTAAACTCGAGCTTCCACCTGTCGCCACTGGCGGCCACGCAAAAAAGCTCTAACACGCCCGTCGCTGTTACATGCGATTCCAATGTCACCGCTACCAGCCCTACCGGCGTCTGCGCCGTCGGCTCAAGCGTAATCTCCATCGCCGGTAATTCCTTTAAGTCCTTCGGCATGGGCTCAAGTAAAGCTCCAGCCTCATCCCCTCGACGCTCGGTCGAAGAGAAGATCCGAAACTCCACAGGCTCGCCCACATACAGGCCGAACTTCCGCCCCGGATACTGATGCTGCGTTCCTTCTTCCATCCCGAATGGCACTACAGTGAATGCCTTCATCGGCGCAGCCATTCCCGGCACCGCCGGCATCGCATCTTCAATTCCAACGTAATAAGTCCGAGGCACACCGCCACGAATCCTTATCCCTTTGCCCTGCCGCGCAAGGCCATAATAGGCAGCCCCACGCGCCACCGCCAGCATCAGGTCCTCCCCATCAAGCACCTTCACCGGCTTGGGCAACCACAGATTCAAACTAGTCAGAATCCGGTCCCTTACCAGCCCCGCCCGCAACACTCCACCGTTAAACAAAACATGGGTCGGTGCCGCCCCACCCTGTTTCACAAAGTGAGCAAGATGGGCAGTAATTCGCGCATCGCTCGCATAAGGCAAAGCCATCTCAGTCAAAGCCGAGCGTCTCGCCTTTGCCAATTCTTCATCTGGTGCCACATGAGGAAAGAACCCCTCCACCAGAATCTGTTCCACCTCGGCCCGAGTCAGTTTCGATTTGATCGTCCCGCCAATCAAACTGCTGCCACGCCCCAGAATTGTCACCGGCTGCTCAGTCATCGTCGAATCCGGGTCAAGCAACACTTCCTTAGCCGCCCGGCACTGCTGCCACAAAGCCTGCAACTGCTGCGCATCGAGCTTCGGCATCTTCGTCTCAAGATGACGAGCCAGCGCCAGGTCCATATTGTCGCCACCCAGCAGAATGTGGTCCCCCACCGCGACTCGCTCCAGCGTCAACGCCCCACCCTGATCCTTCACATCGATCAGTGTAAAGTCCGTCGTACCGCCACCAATATCGATGATCAGCACCCGGTCGCCCGGCCCCACCTTCTCTCGCCAATCCGCATGCTTGCCGATCCACGCATAGAAAGCCGCCTGTGGCTCTTCCAACAAAACGAGCTTCGTAATCCCGGCCTCACGCGCCGCCTTCTCGGTCAACTGCCGTGCCACCGCATCAAAGCTGGCTGGCACCGTCAGAACCACTTCGTTTTCACCAAGAGCCGGATGCCCGGCATGCTGCCAGGCCTCGTTCAGATGCTCAAGATAGGCCCGAGAAGCCTCAACCGGAGAAATCTTCGCCACCCCATCAGGAGCATGTACCGGCAGGATCGCCTCATTGCGATCAACACCCGCATAGCTCAACCACGACTTGGCGCTAGCCACCAGCCGCCCCATACTCTCGGCCCCGCGCCTACGGGCGAGCGTGCCAACAACATACTTGGGCTGCTCATCCCAAGGCAGCGCGGTTGCCCCTTCGGCAAAGTCCTTCGGCCCCGGCAGATACACAAACGAAGGCAACAACGACTCCGCCCGAACCTCACCCGGCTGCACCACCTGCTCTACCGCAAAGGCCTGAACGGCTTCATCCTCACCAAAAGCAAGCGCGCTATTGGTTGTACCGAGATCAATTCCAATTACCAAGTGAACCTACTCAACCTCAATTTCAGCCGGTGCCAGAATCTTCAGATTCGTCTTCACTTGCAGTGCCGGCAATTCGATCTTCTCGACTTTCCAGCCCTTATGACGCAAAGTCCCGGCCTTCACCTTGCCATCAGCCGGAACATTCCCCAGCAGCTTGATCGCACCAGGATCATTCTTGAGCGCCCCAGCCGCAGAAAGCTGCGTAACCGCACCCTCCACGCCGTCAATCACAGGCTGCAGCGAAAGATAGCGCTGCAAAGTAGCCCGCGAGCTCTCGTGGATGTTTCGAACAGCCGCCCCAACCTGCTCGTCAGAGTAAGGTGAAACGTCCTCCATCAGAAAGTCCAGCAACCGGGCATCGCGCTGCAAAAGGGCAAGCAACTGCAAAGCACCGTCGCTGACGTCCACCTTGGGCGCAGCAGCCGCCGGCACCGGGGCAACCTTAGCCGCACGCTTCGATAGCCCAAGCGCGAGAATAACCGAGTCAGGAAGTTGGCCGCCAAACAGCAGGCCGAAGAAAGATGAGAATGCGAGCGAGATACGGCTCAAGTTCAGCTCGAGCCTCCGTTTCTATTGGGGATTCGCGGCCAGATTGACCGTATATTCCATTCTAGCGCTAGGATAGGCTGAGATGCCCGTACCGGAAACCAAATGGAAACGTGGCGAATTAGCCGAAGCCTGTGGAGTCAACAGCGAAACTCTCCGATTCTATGAAAAAGCTGGCCTGCTCAACCCCGAGCGTGGCCCTAACGGTTACCGCCTCTATTCCGTAGCCGACGCCAAGCGCATCCGCCTCACCCAGCGCGCCATCGGCGTAGGCTTCAGTCTCCAGGACGTCAAAGACTGGCTAGCTGGCGACGCCATCAAAATGGAGCAGGCCCTGCTCCGTGTTGAATCCAAAATCACCGAGCTCGAACGCCTTCGGAAAAGCCTCCGAAAAAAATTAAAAAAAGTTTGAGCCGTTTGAGCAAAATAAAACGCTTATCCAAATGAAGCCAAAACTTCTTTGCCGTAAGGCGAGGCAGCGACGTTCCGGAGGGATATCGTCGCTGCCTTTTGTAACAATTTGCCTCCCAACCGGAACGTACCGGATGTGAAGCCAGATTGGTCTCAACTCTTTGAACAGTACGGCGACGATCTCTATCGTTTCGCCTACCGTCTCTCTGCCTCGCGCGAAATCGCCGAAGACTCTGTCCAGGAATGTTTTGTTTCCTGGTTGCGATCTAACTCCTTGGCTATTCCTGTTCGGGGCGAAATCCGCGCCTATCTCTTTGGTGCGGTCCGAAACCAGGTCTACAAAGCTCTAAAGCGCAATCCTCCAACCCTTGAAGCCAAACCCATTCTGGTCCAGCCAGATCACAGTGGCGAAGTCTTCAGCGCACTCCAACAAATCCCAGAAGCCTCCCGCGAAGTGATTATTTTGATCTGCATCGAAGGCTTCACCTACGACGAAGCATCCCAAATGCTCGATGTAGAACCTTCAGCCCTTCGCGTACGCGTACACCGCGCTCGCCGCCAACTCAAAGAAGCCCTAGGTATAGAGGTAAATTCCAATGACTGAACTAGAACTCGACGAAGCTCTCAAGAACTTTGCCATCTCCCTGCCCAGCCCTGAATGGAAGCAGCAGATGCGCACGCGGCTCAGGCGCAATCCCTGGAAGCGCCGCCTCGCCATTGCAGGTCTCGCCGCTTGTGCCGCCCTCGGTGCGGCCTTCCACGACAACAAAATCAGTAGCCTCAGCTTTGGGTCTCCCCATGCTACCGTTGCAGTGGTCGCGCGAGTAGAGCCCACATATACGAAGCTCAGATGGTTCAATCTCGATACCTCCATCAGCGTAAATGCAGACTGGTCGGCCCGTCATCTTTACGACCGCAAAGCCGGTACTGCCTTCGGTTACGAATTGCGAGCAATTCCTCTTGGCGCGAATCGTTTTCGTTTGGAGTTTCAAGCTCTCCGTCAAGACCCGCGTCACGGCCGTTATCTCGGCTTCCGTTGGACTAGTCCTGACAGCATTCCTGTCTCCCGCGAAGTCGCCGCAAATGAATCAGTATTCGTCGATTTGTATCGCGACGGAACAGACCGGCTCTTCGACGAAATCGAAGTATCATCCACTGCCGAGCCCATCGAAGCCAGTATGCGTAAAGCGCCTTTGCGCATTTTTAGCCAGAAACTCTACCAAAACGGCAACCTCATCGCCAGCAGCCCAGGCGGTGGGCTTTCTGGAACCAGCCTCACACTCATCATCCCAGGGGAGAAAACGATCCGGCTTCGCCTCGACGCGGGGCCAAAGAACGATCACGTTCCCGTAGGATGGGTCGATGGCATCATCTTGGACGTAGTCGTGGATGGAGACCGCTATCGGCTCGAATCCTCAGAAGCCATCACAGATGGTAGTCGCAAACAGATTTTTGGATTGTCTAAACCGAATGCCGAGCCCAAAGGGCAAATCAGCTTTGGCTCGGAGGGTTGAGGCACTTTGCTCCCTGAGCAAGCTGTCAATATCTGCGGGTAGTAAACAATACTAGCCGTGGAATCCCTAGTATCCTGAAAAAAGGAGTCTCACACCCTGGATGTACAGTTTGAAAACAATTTGCAGAACAAACTGGATGAGTTTGCCCGCCGAATCGGGCGGCCCATTGGCGAATTGGTTCAGGACGCAGTCGCTGGATACCTTGACGAATTCGCGGGAACCAACTCAATGCTTGATTCCCGCTACGACGACATCAAGAGCGGTAAGGTAAAGCTCATTCCTGGCGATGAGGCCTTCACCCGATTACACGAGAGAATCGAGGCGAGGCGAGGCGCAACAGCCGGACATGATCGGGTTCGACCTCCATCCGGGAGCCTTCGATGATATCGATGAAATAGCGGACTACATTGCACAAAGCAGTCCTGAAGCGGCCCACCGGGTGGCTGACGAGATCTACCATTCCATCCAGAACTTGGTTCCGTTTCCGAATCGCGGAAACAGGCGAACGGACCTCACCAGTCGGCCATTGCGCTTCATTCGCTTGCGTGATTATCTAATCGCCTATGCGCCAGAAGAGAAGCCACTTTGGGTATAGCAGTTATGCACGGCCACCGTAGTCCTCGCATCATGGCTGCGATTTTAAGGGATCGAGAAGTATTAGCCTCACCCGCTACCGCGAAAAGCTGGCTACCGCCGCCCGCCAATAAGGCGCCATTTCCCGCCCCGCATAAGCTGTAAATCCAATCTCACTCATCTCACGCAGCGTCTTCGAGTAGTGTTCGAGAATCGGGTCAGCCCACATCTTCCGGCCACATCGCAACGTGTTCAGCGCGACAGCGGTAGACACCTCCATCAACGGCTTCTTCTGCGCCGCTGCAATGCTCTTGAGCTGCTCCCAGTCCTCCTCCACCCTATCCCGGTCAGCCACCACCTTCTTTAGCGACTCCCATTCCCGCACCAGCGCCGCCCGGTTCAGCGGCGGCGTGTTGAAGCTCTCTGCCAGATGCCCACTCCCTCGTTCCAGCCCATCCAGCAAATCCGTCACACTACGTACAGACTCAGCCCCCGTCAGCCAGCCTTCCTGCTCCAGCGTCGAGGCGATCTCACTCAACAACTTCCCGCCAGCCCCAGACAAATCCGCCAATCCTGCCAGCACCCAAACCGGCGACGCATGAAACACAGCCAGCGACAGCAGATCGATACCATTCCCAGCCGTCCGCCGCACCAGAAAATCCTCTGGCAACTGATCGGCCGATTCGTAAGCCCCTTCCACCTTCCCTACCTTCTCAATCAGAAAGCGCAAGGTTTGATCGACAATCGACTGGTAGAGCCGCGTCCGCCGTAAACTCGGAGGCAAAGTAATTTCGCCCCCCTCACGCAAAAGGCCCGCACTGAGAGCAGTGAGGGCCCGTAAGCTACGTTCCGGCAGACTCAATAGATAACTAGCGGGTCTTTTCATCCTTCTCGACTTTGCCATCGCGGACGTGGATGATGCGGTGCGCATGCATTGCCACATCCAGTTCGTGCGTAACGATGATAATTGTGTTGCCTTGAGCGTAGAGTCGCTCAAAGAGCGCCATGATTTCCACGCTCGTTGTTGAATCCAGGTTGCCGGTTGGCTCGTCTGCCAACAGGATGGAAGGGTTGTTTACCAGTGCCCGGGCGATAGCAACACGTTGCCGCTGCCCGCCTGATAATTCGTTGGGCTTGTGGTACATGCGCTGGGTCAGATCGACCTGCTCAAGACATACTTTGGCGCGCTCGATCCGTTGTGCCTGTGTGAATCCAGCATATATGAGCGGAAGCTCCACATTATGCAGTGCCGTGGCACGAGGCAGAAGGTTGAAGCTCTGAAAAACGAAGCCGATTTCCTTGTTGCGGATGCGGGCCAACTCGTCGTCTGTCATCGAACTCACCAGGCTGCCGTTAATGAAATACTCGCCTGAACTCGGTGTATCGAGACATCCGATCAGATTCATTAGCGTCGACTTGCCAGAACCCGAGGGGCCCATGATCGCTACATACTCGCCGCGGTGAATCTCGATATCAGTGCCATTTACGGCATTGATCACCTGATCACCCATAACGTAGGTCTTTTTCAGGTCATAGGTCCGGATGACAATTCCGTCGCGCTTGAGTTGCTCGCCACGAATTTTCGAGTCCGTGGCTACGGCAGTGGACATGGGTTAGGATCCCGCCTTCGTTGTGGTCTTATTGTCTACTTTAACCTGTGCATCGTTGCGAAGGGTACGAATCGCCTTATAGGAGCCCGTAATAATTTCTTCGCCTTCCCCAAGTCCACTGGTCACCTCAATCTCGGTGGCTCCGGTGATGCCCGTCTCCACTTTCTTGTAGGCAGCCTGGCCGTTCTTCACCACAAAAACTCCCTGGATCTCTTCCTTACCGGCCTTGATCTCTGCCGCGCTCTCTGTCTCGGGCTTCTTTTCCCCTGGCTTCAAAGCCGCAAGGTCACCCTTCTGCCGAACCGTCAAAGCTTGAATCGGAATCGACAACGCCTTGGGCCGGGTAGCAGTGGTAATGCGAGCCGTGCATGAAAGCCCGGGGCGGATCTCCTCCGGCGGAGCTTCGAGCGCCACAACAACCTTAAAGTCCTTGGCTTCCTGCGAAGAGATCGCGCTCTGTGATGCAGCAAGTCCCGTCGAACGAAGAATCGCCGTATTGCCAATCTCAATCACCTTGCCGATAAACTTCTTGCCAGGGATCGCATCGATCGTCACTTCCGTCTTCTGACCCAGCGCCACATTCACGATATCCGTTTCATCCACCTTCACTTCAGCAGTGATGATCGACATATCGGCAATCGTCATGATCAGGCTGGCCGCAGAGTTCTGAATACCGGGCACAACTGTTTCGCCCACACGCACCGGCAAGTTCGTCACAACACCATCAATGGGGCTGGTAGCAAAAGTACGCTGCAGAACATCAGCCGCCGAGCGAAGATTCGCCTGACTCGCAGCCACCCGCTTCTGTGCGGCATTTAACTGTGCGCCCTGCTGAGTGCGCGCAGCACGCAACTGGTTAAACCGCGCTTCTGCCTCGCGAATTGCCGCCTGGTTCGAATCGTAAGCACTCTTTTTGGTCTCAAATTCCTGCCGGGCAATCAGCTTCTCTTCAAAAAGCTGCTTTGCACGGTCAAAGTCCAACCGCGAGCGTTCGGCGTCCGATTTGGAGCGATCAATCGAAGCCTGCGCCGACTTGATATTTTCATCCGCCGCGAGGAGTCCCGATTCCGTCGCCGAAGACTCTGCTTCCGACGTCGCCACATTCGCTCTCTGGGCCGCTAGCTGAGCTTCCGGCTGCACGGATTCGAGCTTGGCAAGCTGTTGGCCCTTGCGCACACGCTGGCCTTCGACCACGTTGATTTCGGTAATGCGCGACGGCGCATTTGCATTCGAACCAATGTTGATATAGTTACGAGGCTTGATTTCGCCTGAGGCGGTGACCAGCGACACCAGGTCCTGGCGCGACACCATGGCCGTAGTCACGGACACGATCGCGTTTTGCTTCATTTTGTAATTTGCGAAGGCGGCCGCCCCGCCAATTGCTACGACGCTAAGCCCGATGGCGACTTTCCACTTAGTTTTCAACTATAACTCCCAGATAATCAGACGACGAAATAAGTTAAGAAGTTCAAAAAGTATGATCTCTGAGTTTAGAGACGCTTAAATCAGCTTTATCTTACCGGATGACACAGCTTTATTTACCCTTGAGCCACTTGATGCTCGTCGGCTGCTTCGCCGAGCAAGCCATCGAATTCGTCATCCCCGATGCGATCATGGCGCAAGCATTGTCCACCGCAGTCCGCAAAGCCAGTTCTTCGGTCGCCCCAAGCGCCGTCCGGCAATTCGATCTGCCCTCAAACTCCATGCACACCTCTACCCGGAACTGACTGTAGGACATAGAGTTATAGAACAATGCCGCAATAAAACCGAGCGCCGCCAGGGCGATCATCGCCCCCCACTTAAGATTCTTCACAACTTAACTCCCTTAGGCACTGAAGAACGGGGCCATCTGCCGGAACTTCTGATATCGTTGCTCCACCAATCCTGCAGCA
>JBKJUN010000731.1:0-5295 GCA_046590555.1 Bryobacter sp.
CTGAGCGCCTATACGGCGAGCCCTCTCGGAGGCTTTGGCGGCAATGTGATCGCTGCCTATGAGGGTGACACTGAGAAGGCTTGTGAGAAGTCGAGTACGCAGCCGGAGATACGTCTGGCAGTGGAAGAAGGCAAGACTTATCTGATTCGGGTTTCGGGCACGGGAACAGGGAATCTTGGAGGGACGCAAGTTTTCCTCGCGAGCCGCATAGAATAGCTAGATGCTATCCCGCAGAGAATTTGCCGCCGGTGCCCTTGCCACAGCGAGCGCGGCCTCGTTATCAGCCGCAAAGATCAATTCGACTTTTAAGGGCGTCACTATTGGCGCACAGAGCTACAGCTTTCGCGATCGCGATCTCGATGGCGCAATTAAGGCGATGCAAGAGATTGGCCTTGGGTCAGTAGAACTCTTCAGTGGCCACGCCGAGCCCAAGATGAAAGACCGCGCTGAGTTGCGCAACTGGCGCGAGACAGTGAGCCTCGATCACTTCACGGCCATTCGCAAGAAGCTGGACGCCGCAGGCATTCAGTTGTGGGCCTACAACTACAGCTTCCGTGAAGACTTTACCGATAAAGAAATTGCCCGAGGCTTTGAATTTGCCAAGGCGCTCGGCGTCAACAAGCTGACAGCTTCGTCGAACATCTCGACAGCCAAGCGCATTGACCCCTTTGCGGCCAAAGCGAAGGTTTATGTCGGGATGCACAACCATTCCAACATCAAACCGAACGAGTTTGCGACACCAGACAACTTTGCCGAGGCCATGAAAGGTACCAGCAAGTACATCGGAATCAATCTCGACATCGGACATTTCTGGGCTGCCAACTTCGACCCCACTGAGTACCTTGAAAAAACCGCTGACCGCACAGTCTGCATCCACTTGAAAGATCGCAAGAAGAATCAGGGCGCGAACATGCCGTTTGGTGAAGGCGATACGCCGATTAAGGCAGTTCTCGATCTGATGTCGCGCAAGAAGTACAAGTTCCCGGCCAACATTGAGTATGAGTATAAAGGTGCCGATACGGTTGTCGAAGTGAGGAAGTGCCTTGAGCACTGCAAGAAGCTGCTGGCTTAAGCGTCACGCAAATCCAGTCTAGAAGAGCCGCCAGAGCGATTCTGGCGGCTTTTGCATTTTGAAGGAGCGGTACCAGCGGCAGAGCGGATACATGATTGCCAGAAGGACTAACCAGACTGCGTAGGTGGTCTCAAGCGGCGCCGCCTCAGGGAACAGTGTGAAGCCGATAGCAGCCAATACGTAGAAGTGCAAGACGTAGAAGAAGAGCGGCGCCTGGCCGAAGACCATCAGCGGAGACTTTGCGGAAAGTAGCTTTTCGGGCAGTTGCATCAGGCCAGCGAGCAATAGCAGATCCACGCCGACCGAGATCGTCCAGAAAACGAGCGAGGGCGGGTATTTTACGTTGTTGAAGAACTCAATCCAGCTTGCATCTCGGGCGGCGACGATATTGCCCCATCCGCCAGCAGCGCGCAGGCCAATGCCGATAGCCAGCAACCCAATGCCCCAGAGCCAGACTCGGCCGCGCGCCTCGGGCGAAGTCTTCCACCAGAAGCCAAAATACATTCCTAGCGCTGTTATGGCAAACCAAGGAATCACCGGGTAGATCACCAGCAGGTGGCTCGACAGGCCAGGGGCGAGCAGGATCGTGAGCCATATGGGACCCGTCTTTCCATCCACCGGTAGCAGGCTGTGTGTTGCCAGCACGCAGGCTGCACAGGCGACGAGCCAGAGCGTAGGCCGCAGCCGGAGTAAGAGCGAGCTAAGGATCATCGCCAAGCCAAGACCCGACAGAGTGATGAAACCCCAGGCAAGCGTGGTGCCATCGTTGGCTGGAGCCATCGCTATATGGCTCAGGCTGAACAGCGGCGGTTTCAAGAGGCTCGTGAGATAAATCACGGGCGTCTCGAGAAACTGCCCTACCAGGAAAATTGCCAGGCCTCGCGAGGCGGTGCGGCGCATCACTTGCCCTTCTGTCCAACCGGCTTCTTGCCTTGAGCTGGCAAACCAGTAGATCCCGGCACCCATCAGGAAGAAGAAGCCTGGGGCACACAGGTGCGTAATCCAGCGGGTGAGGAAGGCAAAGGTGCTGTCGTAGGTGCTGATGGCCCCGTTCCAGAATTCGCTCGAATGCTGACGCGAAACAAAGGCGTTGGTGTGGTCAATCGCCATGAAGATCATGATCAGGCCGCGCAATGCGTCTACGGCACCAAATCTGCTCATCTTTGGGAACATGCAAGTGATTGTAGCGAAGGGACTAAAGCAATTGCGCTTCGCGCACGATGAACAGGAAGAACGATTATGGCTACTGCCGTCCCCAGAGTTGAAGCTTCCACCGTATTGGCTAACGCCGCACACATCCTCAAAGATCCTGTGCGGAAGCCGCTGGCTGCGCTGACACAGTGGCTGAGCCCACTTTCGGATCGGCTGGAAAAACAGTTTGTCGACCGTCTGAAGGTTTTGCGCTTTGAACCGCGGCAGATTCAGGCGCTGATTTGCATCACTACTGGCACGGCTGCCAGATTGCTCGGGCCGGCCAAAGGAACTCGCAAGTCGATGCTTGAGTTTCTCGAACAGGTGGAGTACAGCGGGCGGCGATTGGCCAAGCTGAATTTGCCCCCAGGTGGCATTCAGCAGGCTCTGCAGGAATATGACCGTATCTTGCTACCGGTGATTGAAAGGTTGGACAAAGAGCGGGCGGCACAGTTTCGCTGGGCCAATGAGCAGTTGCACTTTTGCGTCTTGCTGACACTGAATAACGCCTATTACCAGGTGCGGGAGTGCGAGACTCAGGCTTATAGCGAGCTCTTCAGGATTGAACTCGAAAGCCGTGGCTTGCATGAGCTGTTACGGCGCTTCATGACGACTCTGGCAACACTGTACAAGGCAGACAATGCCTGCCTCTTCTTTCTTGATAAGAACGATCAGGTGCTGGTACCGATGGCTTATGTGGGAGAGGGCACCAAGACGCCCCCGCATTTGGTTGCCAATGAGGCTGGCCTGGCCCAGACTTTGGCTAAACCCTTTTGCCTTGACGAAACACTCGATCAGGCTGGGCTGGTTTTGGACAAGCGAACCCGCGATCGTTATGCCACTTGCTGGAGCATTCCCCTGATGGATGGCACGCGGTTGCGCGGTGTGATGCAATTCCGCTTTCGTAAGGTCTATGAATGGCTGCCGCGCGAGCAGGAAATGCTTGAGGTTGCCGCTGAGCGTTGTTGGATGGGGGCTGGAAAAGCCCGGCTGATGGAAGATTTGGCTGCGCGTGAAGAACAAGTGCGACGTCTGGCTGAGCGGATGTTACAAGTGGAAGAAATGGAGCGGCGCCGTATTAGCCGTGAGTTGCATGACGAGGCGGGGCAATCCATGCTTTGCATTCGTTTACAGCTTGAGATGATCGAAGAGAGTCTGGAGCCTGAAGATGGCAAACTGAAGGGCAAACTACAGGAAACACGAGACTTAACAGAGCGTACGATTCTTGAGATTCGCCGTCTGATTGCCGCCTTGAGCCCTGCGGTACTCGAGCAATTGGGGTTGGGGGCGGCCTTACGCCAGTTGGTAAGCCGCTTTAGCCGGGTCCACCCTGCCCGCGTCAAATTGGCACTATCCCGGATGGGAAAAGTGCCTAAGAAGACTGAGGTGATTGTCTACAGGCTTGTTCAGGAGTGTATGAACAATGTTGGCAAACATTCTCAGGCAACTCATGTAAACATTTCTATCGAAAGTGCCGATGGAGTACTAAGGCTGAATGTAGAGGACGATGGTGTCGGCTTCGAAGTAGAAGAGGCGCTGTCTAGGAGAGATTCCTACGGTTTGGCTGGGTTACGTGAGCGCGTAGCACTCCTCGGTGGCAAGTTTTATGTTGAGAGCCACCAAAGGATAACTGGAAAGAACGGGGCTGCCAAGGCCGATACGCAAGTGTCACGCCTCGGTGAGGCTCTGGCCCGTGGAGGTATGAAGTTCAGGGGCCGATTCCGGAAGGGAACTCGAATTCACATCGAGTTGCCGCTGCTGCGAGAAGCGAACTCTTAACCCTTAATTGGGGAGGCAGGTAGCAAATGGCAAAGATTCGTTTATTACTCGCGGATGATCACACACTGTTTCGACAGGGGATCAAGACGCTGATCAATGCGGAAGCAGACATGGAAGTAGTTTCCGAAGCAGCCAATGGTGGTGATGCTGTGGATCGCGCGGCTGAAGTTCGTCCAGATCTGGTGCTGATGGATATCGGCATGCCTGGGCTGAGCAGCTTTGAGTCGACACGGCAAATCAAAAAGAACCGTCCAGAAACAAAGATTCTGTTTTTGACAATGTATGACGACGAAGATTATCTGGTGGAAGGCATGGAAGTCGGTGCCAGCGGTTATGTACTTAAAGACAGCCCTTCTGGTCAGTTAATCAGTGCAATCCGTGATATCTGGCGCGGTGGCAGCTATTTGAGCCCGCGCATGCTGAGCCAGTTGGTGGATGACTTCCGCAGCCGCATCAAGAGTGCCAATCGCCTGCCTCGATTTGCCACCCTCACAACGCGTGAGCGCGAAGTATTGAAGATGTTGGCTGAAGGTCAGAGTGTCAAAGAAATTGCCTGCGACCTTAACCTGAGTGTCAAGACGGTTGAAGCCCACAAGTTCAACCTGATGCGCAAGCTCGACATCCATAACAAAGCGCAGTTGGTGCAGTACGCAATTCAAAAGAAGATCATCAAGATCCCGAACATGGTTTAGTTCGAGCCCAAATCCTTATACAATCGCGGTGTGAATCGCCGCAACTTGTTGAAACTCGGCTCGAGCCTGCCTATAGCCTCAATGCTTGCCCCCGCATCTGCCTCCGCGGGGGCTTTGCTTATTGGTGCACCTGTTTTCTTGAAGTCGGATGACCCTGCTGCGCTAGCCCGTGAGCATCGGCGGGTCGGCTACAGTGCTGCCTATTGCCCTGCCGTGCGCATTGGCGAAAAGGAGAAGCTGCGCGCGATTGAAGCCGCCTTCGCCAAAGAGAATGTTGTGATTGCTGAAGTGGGTGCCTGGAAGAATCTGCTCGATGTCGACGCGGTCAAGCGTAAAGAGAACTTCGATTATGTGGTGGAGCGGATGGCGATTGCCGACGAGGTGGGTGCTCGTTGTTGTGTAGATATTGCCGGCAGCTACAACGAAAAATCGTGGTTTGGCCCTCACCCGAAGAATCTCTCGAAAGAAGGCTTTGACGCCACAGTCGAGAATTGCCGCAGAATCGTCGATGCCGTCAAACCGAAGCGAAGTTTCTTCACGCTCGAGGTAATGGGCTGGACC
>JBKJUN010000745.1:0-7587 GCA_046590555.1 Bryobacter sp.
GGCATTTATCGCGATCTTCTGGTGTGGCTGCTGCGGTGAGGGCAACGATTCCGACACGTTTGAGTGAGCCACCCAGACTACGGATCTGGCGAGTGGCCTGGAAGCCATCCATTTCGGGCATTTGGCAATCCATGAAGATCAGGTCGTAGGGCAGTTGACCTGCCATCTGAACTGCTTCAAAGCCATTGGCCGCAAGGTCCACCCGGCAACCGAGTTTTTCTAGCAGGCGAGTGCCAACCTTTTGATTGACGATGTTGTCTTCGACCAGCAAAATTCGTGAGCCTGGGAAAGTGGGGAGTATGGCCTTCTTGGCATCGCTGCCCGTCCTGCGCATAGATTCGCCAGCAATCTTTTCAGCCAGGACGCGGCCCGTCAGCGGATGAGGAAGGCGAGAGGAATCGATCTCAATGATCTTGTCGGAGTTGGCGGGATAGTGGCGGGCGAATTCGCGATGAATTCTCGAGAAGGCCCGCAAGGACTCGGCTGTGCCCTCCAGCTTGAGTTGAGGAATTTCAAGAGCTGGTTTGGGGGCTGGCTCTTTACCTGGCAGCTCAATTTCAAAGTAAAAGACACTGCCTTCACCAGCCTTACTTTCGACTCCCACCTTGCCGTTCATCAATTCGGCCAGCTCTCGCACGATCGCAAGCCCGAGGCCAGTGCCGCCGAAGCGTCGAGTGGTCGAGGAGTCGGTCTGAGAGAACCTTTGGAATAGAAGATTGACTTTGTCAGCCGGGATGCCGAGCCCGGTGTCTTCTACTTCTACCCGAATGAGGTTGGTGCCACAGGGAAGCACCCGCAGCATGACGTAGCCTTCTTTGGTGAACTTGATGGCGTTGCTGACGAAGTTGAGTGCCATCTGGCGAATCCGGGCTGAGTCTCCTTCTACCAGCTTGGGTGTGGCAGGATCAAACCAGTAGAGCAACTCGACGCCTCGTTCTTGCGCCTTGGCCTGCATCAGGTCTACGACATCCTCAAGCGTCCGGTCGAGGTCAAATTCAATGCTCTCAAGATCTGTCTTGCCGGCTTCGATCTTGGAGAAGTCGAGAATATCGTTGATGATTTCGAGCAGGGCTTCCCCGGAGCGCATTACGGTTTCGCCCATTTCGAGCTGTTCGGCGTCCAACCTGGTGTCGAGCATCAAGCGGGACATACCGATGATGGCATTCATTGGAGTTCGGATTTCGTGACTCATCACGGCCAGAAACTGGCTCTTAGCCTGGCTGGCGTCTTCTGCCCTTTGCTTGGCGAATTCCAGCTCGAGGCTGGCTTCTTCGAGGCTTTCGACATAACTTCGGCTCGATGCCGCTGCTTCGCGGTGATCGGTCACGTCGCGGATCAAGATGAGTAAGTCCCCTAGCTGGGTTCGCGAAAGCCGCGCTTCAAAATAGTGCAGCTTGTGGTCGAGAAAGATCTCATAGTCGACAATCTCGCTTGAGCCTTCGAGGCCAATAGATTCACAAGCCTGCGCCATGCGTTGCCAAAGTTCTGGTGCGAATACGTCTTTGAGGTTCAGGCCGACGGAGTCTCTCAGCGGGAAGTGTGGGCTGCCGCCTTCGGCGTCGTGGAAGGCAACGATTTCGAAGTCTTCGTTGACATGGAGCAGGTAGTCTGGCAGGGCGGCAATCAGGGCGCGATTACGGGCCTCGCTGCGGCGCAATTGCTCCTCGCGTTTCCTTCTCTCAGAGATATCTTGAAACGAACCAACCAGGCGTGTGCATTTGCCGTCTTTGAATTCGGGGCGCCCGACTGAGCGTACCCAAATCTCACGTCCCTTTGCCGTGATCAGTGGCATCTCGACATCCCAGGAGGCCCCGGTTTCGATGGATCGGGTCACCAGGCTGGAAATCGTCTCGCGTGCCCCAGGCGGATAGAATGCAATCGCTGCTTCGAGGGTTGGTTGTTGGCCAAGCGGCACTTCGTGAATTCGATAAACTTCCTCGCTCCAAATGGGGACACCACGTTCGAGGTCTACTTCCCAGCCTCCAACCTTGCTCATGGTTGAAGCATCCTGCAATAGTCGTCTGCTGTCCTGAAGCTTTTTTTCGTTCTCTTTTCTGGCTGTGATGTCCAACTCGATTGCCATGAAATGGGTGAGCACGCCCTCGGCGTTGAGGATTGGCAGCACCTCTATCTCAAGCCAGTATTTTCTGCAGTCCTTGCCGTAGTTGATGATTTCGACTTGAAAGCCTTCTCCGGACTTGAGGCGTTCGCTCATAAACTCGACCGTCTTCGGGTCCGATTCTGGACCTTGCAGGAAAGCACCTGGCTTTCGTCCCAATACTTCTGAAAAGCCGTAACCGGTTACACGTGTAAAGCCCTCATTGACCCATTCAATCTCGCCCTTTGCATTAGTGACGATCACTATATTGCTGGTTCTTCGGGCCAGGGTGGCTAGCAAATGCAGTTGTTCCTCGATTTGCTTCCTCTCGGTGATGTCCATGCCAGTGGCGGCTGTCAGCTTCTGTTGCAAGATGAGCGGGCTTTGATCTTCGATAAAAACAAGCCTATGCGTCTGAATGTCAAAGCAAGAGATTTTGAGAAGCTGCTTTATCGAGTTTTGTGTGGTTTCTATCCCAATGCTTTCTTGGGCCTCAATGGCCACTTTCCAGTTAGGCCATTCTTCAGGCGCAATCTGGCTCTTAATGGATTCCCCGATAAGCAAAGCAGGAAAGAATTTTTGTGCCGCTTCATTGAAACCTGCGATCAGATATTCGTCATAGTCTGCTGAGAGCAGCAGACAGGCTTTGGGAAAGGCGTCTAGCGGGACAAGGATTTGGGGCTGCTGCACGATGGTTTCGACTCTGCCAAATCATTTTGGCATTCTCTCATCTCATCGTCTGTCGAAGCAATATTTAGAGCCGGAATTACTGTTGAGTTGGTTCAGCTTGTGGCGGCAAAACTGAGAGCGCTTCCCGAATCAGCTTGCGCTCGTCTTCGTTAAAGCGTTCATTAAAGGCGCGAGAAGCAAGCCGGCGATCCCGGATTTCGTCAGGTTGCTGGCGCAGATTGTGCACGGCACCGCGGACGAGCTTTCGGCGCTCTTCGGGAAGGTCGCCAATCTGCTTGAGGGTACGGCGGGCGTCATCGCGTTTCTCAGGTGGGAGTTGCTGGAAAAACTCATAGTCCTTCCGCAGCTTCTCCCGCGCTTCCGGCCGGATGTTGTTGAAATTGTTGATGCGCTTCTCGAGCATCTGGCGACGGGCCGGGGGCATGCGGTTGAGCATCTTTTGGCGCTCTGCCGGAGACATTCGATTCAGTCGTTCGATCAGTTGCAGGCCCGGGCTGCTGGCATCTTGGCCGTAGAGCGGGAGAGCTAGGAAAAACAATAAGACGATACCCTTCATATGGACTCCTTTGCAGCCGGAGCTATGTCAGCCGTACTCAGGGCTTGCAGTGCTTCCATATCGTCAAGGGCTTTTTCTACCTCTGCAATTTCGTCGGCCTTGATGCCGTCCTGCGGTTGTGCCAGCGCAGACTTGCCGGGATCGCGAACCAGGAAAACAGCCAGCAAAATGGCCGCCAGTGCTAAAGGAATCGCTGCTTTCCAGCCGAAATTGAAGTGCCACCAGGGCTTTGGTGCTTCCTGTTCAGCGCGAATCCGGGCGAAGAGTTTTTGGCCGAAATTCTCGCTCAGGGTTGGGGGTAGCCAATCGCCAAGCGATTCATCCACCATTTTCTGCATCTCAACCATCGTGCGGCAGTGCCCGCAAGAGGCGAGATGGCGCGCATAGGTGCGCGTGGTCTCTGGGTCGAGAATAGCCGAGCAATAGCCGAGGAGGAGTTCTTCCTGTTCGTTGGTGTTCAAGATGCAATTCATTGTTTTCTCCTCTTCAACTTGATTTCAAACCACTTCCGCCCGGGCTAAATTGCCTCAGACTCGACCGCAACGATTCGTATGCCCGAAAGAGCAAACTCTTCACAGCCGATTCTGAGCAGCCCAGGATCGCAGCAATTTGCGAATATTCCATTTCCTGATACTTGTGCATCAGTACGGCACCGCGCTGCTTCCCGGGCAATTCTTCGATTGCCTGCCGAATTTCACCCAATCTGGCATCACGCAGAAGCCTCTCCTCGACATTGGCTTCTCGTGTAGGCAACTGGCGAGGAGCGCCATCTTCGATCTTTTCATCAATCGAATCGTGCAATTTGTCTTTGCGCCTATCTCTGACATGATTCAGCGCCAGATGTGTGGTGATTCGGAAGAGCCAGGTGGTGAACTTTGCAGTCGGCTCGTAAGTTTCGCGGCTACGGTAAACCCGCAAGAACACTTCCTGCGCCAATTCCTCAGCGATGGCCCGATTTTGAACCATTCGGTAAAGAAAGTGGATCACCGAGTTGCGATGCTTCTCAAGCAGTAGCGCAAAGGAAGTTTCGTCCCCGTCGCGCACGCGCAGCATTAGCTCTGCGTCGCGTTCGATGCTGGCTACGGAGGTCACATTGTCAGAAACACGATTTATGGGCAAAGGTTTCGCGAAACTGTGTGCTTTTTACGACACATCGCGGGGCCTTAGATAATCGTCCAGATTCAGGCCCGGCTCGGGGTGCGTGGCGCGGAATTTCTCTTCGAGGCGACGGGTGAGCGTCTCCACCAGCGCCGGGTACTTAGTGGCTACGTTCGTGAATTCTCCGGGGTCGTGACGGCGATCGTAAAGTCTCACGATGCGGCCTGGAGTGGGATTTTCGGTAACGTATCCATCGGTGCGCCTGCGCCGGCCGGTGGTGTAAATCAACTTCCATTGCTCCCACAATAGGCAGGCTTCTTCGTTTTCGAGGTAAACACTAAAGATGTCCTCGCGTGGTGGGCCGGTGAACAGATCGCGGCCGTGCGTTTTTGGGAGTTGATTCTTGAGGCCAAGCAGCCTCGTGATGGTGGTTGCAACGTCGACCGATTCCGTAGGCCGCTGCACCGTTTTGCCGCTGGCAAGTTTGCCTGGCATGCGGAAGATCAGAGGCACCTGCATGGCTGGCTGGTAGAAACAGTGCTTCTCGAAGCGACCGTGCTGGCCGAGGGAGTAGCCATGGTCGGCCATGTAGACCACCAGGGTGTTTTCGCGGAGACCCAGTTGGTCCAGATGCTTCAACATACGGCCCATGTTGCGATCAAGAAATGCGGCGCTGGAATAATAGGCAGCAATGATGCCTTGCTTTTCTTGTAGTGATAAGTCTTTAAAAATGAGTGGGATTTGCCATAAATCTTCAGGTCCTACTTTCGGCACGGTGAAGCGCTCGGGCAGAAAGCGTTGGGCGTCTTCTGAGGGGAAGTCAAAGGGAGAGTGTGGCTCCTGGATGCTGAACCACAGCGCAAATGGAGCGTCCTTGTTGTGCTTGGTGAGCCAAGTTTTGGCTTGTTCCAGTTGCCAGGTGGACTTCATTTCTTCGTCGCGAAAAGGCATTGCGGCTTTGGCTGAGTTGAGCCAGACCTTGGCGGGGTCCTGGAAGGGACGCCACGGGGGACGCGGGCGGCCAATTGCCTTTTGCCATCCCTGATTGACCCTGTCTTCGGTAAAGGCAGTCGAGAAGCCATGCATACCGTCTTTACCTGGGCGGTTGAAGTGCATTTTGCCGAAGGTGGCTGTCTGGTAACCGTCGGCCGTCAGGAGACCGGCAATTGTAGTCTTGTCTTCTGCCAGGGCAGTCTTGAGAGTGGTGACGCCCGCTGCATGCGGGTAGAGGCCGGTGAGGATCGATTGCCTCGAAGGAGTGCAGACGGGGGAGTTGCAAGTGTTGGCCGCAAAACGGGTGCCTTCGGCAGCCAGACGGTCAAGATTCGGGGTGCTGGCCATCTTGTTGCCGGCAGCCCCAAGGACATAGCCCGCATGATCGTCAGCAATCAGAAAGAGAAGATTGGGTTTTTCGCTAGGCATCGGTTATCGTAAATCCTATATGAAGACGTTATTGTTCGCACTTGTATTGACCTTGAGTGTTGCTGCACAGACGCCCCGGAGCAGGGAAGTAGACGAATTGAACTGGATGGAGTTTAAGGATCTGGTGCCGTCCAAGATTACTACGATCCTGATTCCAGTGGGAACGGTTGAAGCTCATGGGGTGACCCATAATGGAACCGACAATACGATTCCTACAGCGATTGCCCGGCGGATTGCGCCATCACTCAACGCACTGGTGGCGCCCACGTTGAACTACGGCATAACGGGGAGCTTAGAGGCTTTCGCCGGTGGCATCACAATCACAGACGACGCCTACCGCATGTTTGTGCGTGACATCCTGCGCGGCTTTGCCCGCCACGGCATGAAGAACCTGATCCTTGTTAACGGGCATGGCGGAAATACTGCAGCCTTGAATGCGATGGCCGAAGAAGTAGGACGAACAGAGAAAGTGCGGACGCTGGTGGTGAATTGGTGGACATTCTGCGGCGACCTAACCTTGAAGGTCTTTGGTGAGGATGGGGGCCATGCCGGTTGGAATGAGACAGCCATGGTGCAGGCGACTCACCCGCAGTTGGTGCGCAAGGAATTGTACAGCGACAAATTGGCGACCCCTCGCGCGACTCCGGGAAGCTGGACTGCCTTCCCCTTTCCCAGCTCGATTATTCTCTACCAGCCCAAACAGGGTTACGTGAAGTTTGACGAGGCAAAGGCGAAAGAATATTTCAATAGTTGTTCGGACAAGATCGGTGGCCTCGGCCGCGAAGTCATCGAGAAGTGGGACTTGGCCGGGTTGTATCAGAAATAGCCAATGCGGAAATTCTGGTTTGACAAGAAATCTTGCAGTCTGGCAGTGTTTTTGATAGCCTTATAAGTTGTGGTCAGGCCCTTCAAAAGCCTTTCCCTGTTCGAATCGCTCAATAAAATAATGGAACAGATGCTCCACAGCGCAGGGGCCCTACTAATCCAGGCACTGCCTACATTCATTGTCGTCGTTCTCCTTCATTGGTATTTGAAGACGACCCTATTCCAGCCCCTTGAAAAGGTGCTGGCCGACCGCTATGCGGAAACCAAAGGCGCAAGAGAACAGGCTGCTGCCGCTCTCCAGTCTGCTGAAACAAAAGTAGCAGAATATGATTTGAAGCTTCGTGCCGCCCGCACGGAGATTTATCAGGAGCAAGATGCCTGGCGCAAGAAGCTGCTTGAAGAACAGACTGATGCCGTGAGCAAGGCTCGTGAAGAGACTCATACGCAGATCGTGGCCGCCAAGGCTGATATTCTGGCTCAGGTCGAAGAGGCCCGTAATACACTGACCCGTGAGGCTGAAGGCCTTGCCGATCAGGTTGTCGCTGGAATACTTAAAGGGAGGACTAACTAGCAATGTTTCGTCTTGCCTCCCTATTGCCCTTCTTTGCACTCTTGGCTCGTGCAGCCGAAGAGGCGGAGGCTCATGCCGAGCCCAGCATCATTTACAAGTGGATCAATTTTGGCATCCTTGCTGTTGCGCTGATCTACCTGATTGGCAAGTTTCTGATCCCGGTCTTAAAGGCTCGCTCGTCTTCGATCTCAAACGACATCGCCCAGTCCAAGGCAACCGTAAAGGCAGCTGAGACAAAGGTAGCCGAGCTGACTTCGAAGCTGAACAATTTTGAAGGTGAGATCCGGTCGATCCGCGATAAGGCAATGGCCGAACGTGAGATCGAAG
>JBKJUN010000803.1:0-6627 GCA_046590555.1 Bryobacter sp.
GCGCTCGTGCGCCCCTCTTTCAATTTCAAACAACGTATGAGGATCACTATGTCAACGCAAGCTCAAATCGATGCCAACAGGCAAAATGCCAAAAAGTCCACCGGCCCCAAGACCACCGAAGGCCGCACCACGTCCGCCGCCAACAGCACCCGTCACGGCCTCCAGGCCAACCCCACCACCATCTTCGAAAACGATCCGCACGAACGAAGCCAATATGACGCCCTCAAGGCCAAACTCCTCAAGCAATGCCTCCCCGAACGCGAACTGGAACTCCAGGCCTTCGAGCGCTACGTCTTCGCCCTACACCAATCCGGCCGTGCCAGAAAAATGGAAATCGACTCACAAGACCGTTGGTCAAACGAACCCAACAACGAAAACCTCTTCAACCAAATGGAGCGCATCCTCAAACTAGGAGCCGCCCAGGAGCGCCGCGCCGACAAAGCCCTTACCGAACTCAAGAAAATCCAGACAGACCGAATCCTCGCCATGGACATCCACACCGAGTTCTACCTCCTCGACAAAAAGATGGACATTCCGGCCACCTTCCCTATGTTCGAGGTCCGCAAATCAGACCTCACCAAAACCGGTGCAGGCATCCTCGCCATCCGGCTAATGGCCCTCCTCCCCGAGGCACGCGCAATCATGGATAACCACGTCCCAGGCACAACCTCCGCCAACTGCTGACTTCAAAGTCGAAGCAAAATATTTCTGCTCTGTTTCCAAAACTTAGTGGCGCAGTTTAGCCAGATTCCAAAAGTCGATTGGTAATTTCAGAGCGTATCGTTGTACGGCAATCGAGACCAAAGCAGGCAAATCAAAGTCGTGCTTCCGGCCGCGAGGACGATACGAAATCTAACCCTGCAATTTTGCTTGCCAGGCTTTGATTCGAGAACCTCGCTGTTACTTGTGTCTCATCCAGTTTGCCGTTTGGGAGGGTCTATGACCTTCAACCAATCAAGAAGTTTTCTGACGTGTGTTTACTCGCGATTGCGAACACAACCCTAGCCATCGGCCAATTGGCGATGTCTGATTCGGGCTCTGCAACCATTCGTCCTGGAGAGAACCCTCTAATCTCATCGCATCCTTCAATGACAGTTTCTGGGCGAATTGAGGCCTCTGTCGGGTCTGACTTGAGCAGACTCAGGGTGCAGGTGCTGCCCATCGGTAGCCAGCGGGTAATTTACAAACAAACCCAAATCTCTTCGGAGCTTTTGAAGTAGGTGCCGCCACAAGCGGAGCCTACGAACTGCGATTCCTAAATTGGCAGGGTATTGTAGTGCACTCACAATCGGTCCAATTGCCTTATGGCCAGAATCTGATCGTGAAGCTTGGCCAGACATCTAGCCCTGGGTCAACGCTGCCTCTAATTTCGCTGAACCGTCTGCAACACAAGATTCCCAACCAGGCAATCAGGGAGTATATTGCCGCTCACGAAGCCTCACACAAAGGCGAACTAAACAAAGCCATTTTACATTTACAAAAAGCGATCAAGATCGATCCCGATTACTTTGAAGCTCACAACAATCTTGGAGTGCAGTGGATGCGTGAAGGCAATGCCACCGAGGCGCTTTCGGCTTTCGAGCACGCAATTGCCATCGACGCGACAGATTCTCTGGCAGAGACCAATCTCTCAGTGGCCCTGTTGACGTTGGGGCGCTTTCCCGAGGCAGAGGCAGCAGCCAGAGCTGGCCTGCAAGGAGATGGTCTCTCAGCCCGTGCGCGCCTCTATCTGGCGCTGAGTCTGCTTGAACAAAACAAAGCCCGTAAAGAAGCGCTCTTCCATTTGTCCAAGGCAAGTTCTCAATTAGAACCGGCCCGCAAACTTCTCGAACAACTCGAAAAAGAAACGGCCAAATAACTACTGCGCTGCCAAACGAAGCCAAAGCTTTCGCGCCGGCTCAAACTGGTCTTTCGTTTTGGAGAGATGAAACATCGCTTCTTTTGGCAGTTTCTTCTGTTCCAGCAAACTTTGTGCTGCAAACGGGAAAGTGAAACCGGCATCCGGGCTTGTGCAAACGAACCCGATCCGAATCTTCACACGCAGCGTATTGCTGTAAGGCAGGCTGACCGATTGTGTCGAGTTGACCGGATAAAGGAATCTGCCCAAAGTGTTGTCCCAAAAAGACAACGGGGCTCAAAAGCAGTGCCATCTGGCACTTAAGCATTAGAGAGAGCATATTAGCCTCGCATTTCAAAAAGATTGAAAATCGAGAACTGCGGGGTTCAAATAGACGGGGTGGGAAAGCGGAAGTAGATACGTGTTCCGCTCTTTTAGATTAAGGCTTCGGTATCTTTGAGGCAAATCAGAAAATTGAATCGGGTAGATGTACCGAAACAAGAAGGAGTAAGGCCCCTACGTAGAAACACTGACCTTTCAGCATGCTTCTACTTACTCTGCAACGAAATGAATCAAAACTACGCACTATGGAACGTGAGCATGTACCTCAGTCGATCCACTCTCCTGCTGACACTCTTCAGCCTGACGCCAGCAATGGCCCAAAAGATCACCGTTTACCCCGGCGCTGCAACCATCGCAAAAGGGACTTCCCGGCAGATGACCGGCTACGTCCAGTTGTCTCCAAACACCGTCTCCTGGTCGATCAATGGTGTGATTGGCGGTAGCCCAACCTTCGGCACTGTTTCCTCCACCGGTTTCTACCAGGCCCCGGCAGAAGTACCAACGCCGAACCTGATCACAATCCGAGTCGCCAGCACTGCTTATCCAACAGAAGTCGGAACAGCTCAAATCAGCATCACCCAGCCGCAACCCAACGTCTGGAGCATCTACCCCAGTAAGCTCAGTGCCGGCACCGTCGCCTTCAGCGTAAATGGGTCGAACTTCATCCCCGGCCTCACCATCACCATCAACGGTCAACCGCTACCCACCACCTTCAAGTCATCTACTTCATTGACCGTCTCCGGCAACGTCCCGGCTTCGATGGCCGGTACCGCCAGTCTCCGCGCCGTCAACCCTGCCCCAGGGTCAACAACGAGCTCCGCCATCAACGTTCCGATCCAGATCTCAACTGTCAGCGTGACAGTATCGCCTCAATCAGCGAACCTCCCTCTCAACGGCACGCAAGGCTTCACAGTAAACGTCGCAGTCACATGGTCTGCCTCTTCTGGCAACATTACCTCAACTGGGTTTTATACAGCCCCGATAACACTCCCGAATCCAGCAACTGCATTGATCCGCGCTACCAGCACGACAGACCCAACCGTTTCGGCCACCGCAACTGTGACGCTAAGCCAGCCAAGCGTGACTGTAAATGTGAACCCACCCACGGCTCAGTTAGCCTTGAGCGGCACCCAACAGTTCACTGCTGCACTAAGTGGCAATGCCAACACCGCAGTGACGTGGACTGCCAGCGCTGGCACCTTCAGCAGCGCCGGCCTATACACAGCCCCAAGCATAATTCCGAATCCGGCCACTGTGACGGTTCGAGCCACAAGTGTTGCAATCGCTTCTGCTTTCGGACAAGCCACCATCACTCTTCAGTCACCGCCACAGCCGAGGCCAAACCTCAGTAGTGCTCGTTTCCTCGATCAGGCAGCCTTTGGCCCAACGCAAGCAGAGCTACAGAAGCTCACAGAGTCCAGTATTCCTGTCTGGCTCGATCAGCAGTTCAACTTGCCTGAGACTGCTATTGCAGTGCCTTCAAGCAATAGCATTGCGTCTGCAGAATACATCTCGAGGCTCGTCCATGCCCCAGACCAACTCAGGCAGCGTGTGATCAACGCTCTCACCAAAATCATCGTCGTGTCGGCACAAAAGAACCCCTACCCGGAAGAGTTGGTGCCTTACGTGCAAATCCTCAGCCGAAACGCCTTTGGCAACTATCGACAACTGCTTTTCGACATCACGGTTAGCCCGCAAATGGGCAAATACCTTGATCTTGCCAACTCAAAGAAGTCAACGGTGGGCAGCATGCCCAATGAGAACTATCCACGGGAATTGATGCAGCTCTTCAGCACCGGCCTCCTGATGCTCAATCCCGATGGCACTCCCAAACTCGACCAGCAAAACAAGACCATTCCCGCTTACGACCAGAGCACAGTAGCAGCGACGGCACGTGCCTTGACCGGTTGGACCTATCCAACACCCACCGGCGGCGACATGGGTGTATCCAACTGGTAATCCTTCAACGCCCCCTCGATGGAGGCACGCGAACAGTTCCATGACACAACCGCCAAAACACTAATTGGTGGCTGCAACATCCCTTCAGGCTTGACCGTCGCAGCAGAGACCAACCGGGTTGTCGATTGCGTATTCAACCACCCCAACACAGCACCCTTTATCGTCACCCGGCTGATTCGCGACCTCGTCATGAGCAACCCCAGCCCTGCCTACGTACAACGAGTGGTTCAGATCTGGAATAACAACGGTGCCGACACGGCTGGCGATTTGAAGGCAGTGGTTCAGGCCATTCTTACCGACTCCGAGGCTCGCAACGATTCGGCTTCAGTCAATGACGGCCGCCTCAAAGATCCGCTTTATCATATGGTCTCTTTCATCCGGGCCATGAACGGCAGCCTCTCACCCACTCACCAGCGAACCTGGAGCTTCACCCAGATGGGACAGACTCCGCTTGCACCGCCCTCTGTCTTTGGACACTACTCGCTGCAATACCGGCTCAAGGGCGGAACGCTTGCAGGCCCTGAGTTCCAGATCTACACTCCCACCGAGGCAATGCTTCGAGGCAACCTCTTCCACGAGATCTTGAACTCTCCCAATGCAGCGGACCTCAAGATCGACCTCGCGCCATTCCAGGCAGTCTCTGCCGATAGCAATGCGCTCATTGAAATGGTGAACGCTCGACTGCTCTACGGTCGCATGAGCCCAGGCTTCAAGACTAGTCTCGCCCCCGCAATGGCAGCGGCCTCAGACAACAACCAGAGACTCATCACTGCGCTCTACCTCACCACCCTGAGCGGCCAGTACACCGTGCAGTACTAAGGAAAAGAACCATGAAACTGACCCGCCGTTCCATACTTCAAATCGCCGGACTCACCCGCTTCGGGCAGATGAATGCCTTCGCGCAAGCCTCGGATTATAAAGCGCTGGTATGCGTTTTTCTCGTCGGTGGCAATGATGGCCACAACCTGTTGGTGCCCCAGTCTGCCGCCCAGTTCAATGCCTATAAGGCTGCGCGCGGCGGCTTGGCCTTGCCCGATAACAGCGCCAAATTGCTACCGATCACTCCTCCCAGTGGCGTGCCCTACGCTTTGAGCGATGGCCTTGCCGACATCCATCCGCTTTGGGCTCAAGGCAAACTCGCAACAGTAGCCAACGTTGGAAACATCGTGCAGCCAACCACCAGAGCTCAGTACCTGAATGCCTCTGTTAACGTGCCATCGAATCTGTTCTCGCACTCCGATCAGATGGTTCAGATGCAAACAGCAGTTCCGGGCGGCTCTAGCGGCACCGGTTGGGCGGGCAGAGCGGCAGACTCGGTGCAGAGTTTGAATGGAAACTCCACCTTCCCTGCAGCAATCTCGATGGCCGGCCAACAGCTCTTCACTACAGGCAGCATCGTCCAATCGGCGAGCCTGATTCCGGGCTACGATATGAGCCCATCGGGTTTCAATGTGTGGCCGGCAACGGCAGCAGCGGCTCGCCAGCAGCAACTCCAGCAGATCCTCTCGATGGATAGCGGAATGGCTCTCATACAATCGGCAAACAATGTGCGCAAGGATGCGCTAGACCTTTCGGCAATGCTCAAGAGCCTATCTGGCGCTACGCCGCTCAGCACAATATTTCCTGGAACTCAGCTTGGTCAACAAATGAAGCAAGTGGCGCAGATCATGCAACTACGCAACACCATCGGCATCAAGCGACAAGTCTTCTTCTGTTCAATTGGTGGCTTCGATACCCATGGTTCTCAAGCCTGGCAGCAATGGGACTTATTAAAGCAAACCGCCGCCGCCATGAACGCTCTCTATCAGGCCAGCGAAGAGATGGGCATCGGCACCGGCGTCACCAGCTTCATTGAATCTGAATTCGGAAGAACACTCATGCCCAGTGGCAGTGGAACCGACCATGGCTGGGGTAATCACTTCTTCGCCATGGGAGGAGCCGTCAAAGGCGGCGACATGTACGGGCAATTCCCCGATCTGGCTCTTGGGGGCCCCAACGATAGTGGCAACCGGGGTGCACTCCTGCCAACCACATCGCTTGATCAGTACGGAGCAACACTCGCTAAATGGTTTGGGGTACCCGACAGCGGACTAGACGCAATCTTCCCGAGTCTGAAAAATTTCACTCAAAGGGATCTTGGCTTTATGGGGTAGGAAGGAAGATGGTGCGCCCGACATGATTCGAACATGTGGCCTTTTGCTTCGGAGGCAAACGCTCTATCCGGGCTGAGCTACGGGCGCAATAGCTTCTACTTTACCATTACACCCACTACACCGGCTCCCAGAAGGATCCAAATCGTGGCTACGCGGGAGCGCAACAAAAATGCTGCCGCCAGGATCGCGATCACCACACACCACCAGGCCGCCAGAGCCGATTGCCCCATCTTGAAAAGCGTAAAGGCGCTTAAGGCAGAGCCTCCAACGATCACATAGCGCACGGCATTCCTGATGCGGGGATCGTCTACACGATTGCCGAGAAGTCGCAACAGC
>JBKJUN010001027.1:0-1694 GCA_046590555.1 Bryobacter sp.
GTCGCGTGAATGATAGTTTGGAACTATGCAACAGCTTCGTGGCTTGTTTCTCCTGATACTGCTCCTGGCGGGCAGCGCTTTCTCTAAAGACCTGAAGATCTACTTCATTGATGTCGAGGGCGGGCAGTGCACGCTGATCGTGACCCCGAAGGGCGAGAGTTTGCTTGTCGATACCGGCTGGCCCGGGAATAATAGCCGCGACGCGGAGCGGATTGCTATGGTGGCCAAGAAAGCCAAGATCAAGCAGATCGACTGGCTGCTGATCACGCACTATCACACCGACCATGTGGGCGGCATTACGACGCTGATGGACAAGATGAAAGTTGTGAACCTGATCAGCCACGGCACCAACACCGAGACGGGCAAGGGCGCGGCACAGTTGAGCAAGCAATATGAGGAAGCCAAGTCGAAGACCAAGGAATTGATCGTGAAGCCGGGTGACCGCATTCCGCTGGCTGGGCTTGATATTGAAGTGATCACGGCTCGCGGCGATGTGATGGGCAAAGCGTCGTCATTGGCCCGCAGCGCAGGGGACAACGCACTTTGCGGCGCGGCAAGCAAGAAGGAAGACGATGCCACGGAGAATGGGCGGAGCATTGGTTTTCTATTAAAGTTTGGTGAATTCCGCTTTCTCGATCTGGCCGACCTGACCTGGAATAAGGAAATGGAAGTGGCCTGCCCTCTGAACAAGGTTGGCAAGGTGGATCTCTACCTGACGAATCATCACGGGGTCTGGGCGAGCAATAACCCGGCACTGGTGCATGCGCTTGAATCGAAGGCGATGATCATGAATAACGGCGATAAGAAGGGCGGGGATGCCGCAGCGATCGACAGTATGCGCGCCGCGCCGGGCCTCAAGAATTTCTGGCAGTTGCACTATTCGATCAAGGCCGGCAAAGATCACAATGTCGAAGACCCCTACATTGCTAACCTGACTTCGCCGGGTGGTTTTCATTTCGAGGTGACGGCAAAGACGGACGGCCACTTCACGATCCTGAATCAGCGGAACAAGTTCTCCAAGAGTTATTAGGGTGCTGAATACCTCGTCCGCGTATTTCGTCTTTCTTGCGGGCGTTTTCATCTGCTACTGGGCTGCTGCCCGCTGGCGCCTGCCAACACTGGCCGTAGTGTTAGGGGCCAACTACTTCTTCTACGCCCGATGGGATCTCTTCTATCTGACGCTGATTCCGCTGGCGAGCCTGGTGGATTATCTGTGCGGGCTGGGGATGCAATCGAGCAAGCTCGTCTGGTGGCGTAGGATCATGTTTGGCCTGAGTTTGGTGACAAATCTTGGGATTTTAGTTGCCTTTAAGTACATGCCGGGCTGGGACAAGAACTGGAAGTGGGTTTTCCCGCTTGGGTTGAGCTTCTATTGTTTTCAGGCGTTGAGCTACACGCTCGACGTTTACCGGCGGGACGCGAAGGCTACTTCAAGTTTGCTTGTGCACTTTACAGCAGTGAGCTTCTTTCCAACGATTCTGGCCGGGCCGATTACTCGTGTGTCAAATCTGATTCCTCAACTGGAGAAGCCGAAAAAACTGAGTGCTACCGATGGCGGGCGGGCGTTGTTTTTAATTGGCCTCGGGTCTATGAAAAAGCTGCTGGTGGCCGATTATCTGGCAGAGAACCTGGTGAACCGGGTTTTTGATTTTCCGAAACTCTATAGTGGCCTCGAAGTTCTAGCTGCTGTGTAT
>JBKJUN010000006.1:0-3328 GCA_046590555.1 Bryobacter sp.
ATCGAAATCGTGCCGCCAGTAAAAAAGAAGACTACCGTGTTCATATAAAGTGGGTCTCATGATCGTAACCCGAGCCCTTCTTGCTTTGCTGCTTTCTGCCCAACAGCTTTATGAGGAAAAGCTTCTCGATACTATGTTCCTGCGCGAGAAGCTCTGGCAGCAAATGGACCTCCACGCTAGTCGCAAGCTCCTCCGCCATCGCATCGGCTACCCGGCTCCATCCCTCAAAGCCATCGGTCCGCTTCGCATTGAAAAGTCCGGCGAAGACTCCATCGCCAAACGTGCGCCGCTGGTCATCTCCCAACACGGCGGTGGCGGCACCCCCGAGATGGCAACTTTCAATGGAGGCACCAACTACAAAGATCAGGTCCGGGGCGCGGTCTCAGAAGGCTACATTGTTTATGCTCCCCTCACCGTCATGTATCCATTCCGTGATCGCGATAACGGCACAGTCATCCCATCTGAGGTTCGAAAAATACTGGATGAAAAATTCCGTGCTGTCGGCACCAGCCTCGCCGCTATCGAGGTCCAAAAGATCTCCCTGGCTCTCGACGAACTCCTCAAGCGCCCCGAGATCGACCCCAAACGCATCGCCATGATCGGTCTCTCTTATGGCGGCTACTACTCCCTCTACGCCGCCGCCCTGGAGCCCCGCATCGGAGTTGTTGTCGCCAGTTGCAGCTTCTCAGACCAACCCGCCATTACAGACGGCAAAACCGAAGGCCGGCTCGTGGATATGTCGCCTCCCGACGTGGCCGCACTCATCGCTCCCCGGCCGCTCCAGGTGCAGAGCGGAATCAATGACAAAGGCCTACCGATTGAGCAAAGCCGGGCCGCTGCTAAACGAACCGCCCTTGTTTATGAAAAGACAGGCGCAAAAGACAAATTCGTCTTCGAGGAATTTGACGGCGGCCATGAGTTCCGGGGCTCTCTGGTCTGGCCCTTCCTTAAAAAGCACCTCTAGCCATCTCATGCTAATCTGAGGACTAAATGGCATATGTGATTGCAGAGCCCTGCATTGGGACAAAAGATTCAGCTTGTGTAGACGCCTGCCCGGTGGACTGCATCCATCCAAAAAAGGATTCCGAGAAGTTTGAAGCCGAAAAGATGCTCTACATCGACCCCGTAGAGTGCATTGACTGTGGTGCTTGCGTTCCGGTCTGCCCCGTTTCCGCAATCTTCGCCCTCGACGATCTGCCAGAGAAGTGGAATGAATTCACTCAGATGAACGCCGCTTATTTCGGCCGCTAAGCTTTTCTCCCAACCACGCTCCTCATCGCTAACACCTGCCTTTTGAGCGTATTCTTTGAAAATTCTTCGAAACTGATCTTGGCCGACTGCAACTGATCCTCATCAATGCGTTCGGCCTCGATTAATTTTTGTCCGATGTTGTCGATGACTCGGGGCCAAAGTTCAACTTTTCCCCAAAACCCAGCGGACCCTCGCTCCGCTACCTGATCCGTTTCCTGGCTTCCCACTTCCACAAGGCCCGCCGCCTCGAACATTGGTGGCAAATGGTTCCCCATATCGTTGTCCCAGCCATTCTCTGCTCTCCATTTCAAAAAGGCCGAATAGAAAATCAGAAACTCCGCAGGCGCTTGAGGCTGCCATCGATTCTGGCTGTGGTTGTAATCGAGCACCACAACAACTCCCCCGCTCTTGGTTCCCCTGCCATCCCTGACACCGCAAGTCCCGGATTGCTCACCCACTGCAACGTGCGTGCTGCTGATACAACATCAAACTTCGCTTCGAGCCCCAAATTCAACACGTCCCCAACCTCAAATCGCAGGTTGGCCACCCCACCATGCTGCTCGCGAGCCAAATCAATCATCCCGGTGTCTCGATCCAGTCCCAAAACGAGTCCCTCGCTACCGACAGCCCGAGCGATACCAACTGTGATGGCACCCGTCCCGCACCCCACATCCAACACCGACATTCCAGCCCGCAACACCAAAGCCAACGCTTGATGATCCTGTTCCAAGCTTCGCCGCCCCAGAATCGTCGTCTCGGATTGATGCCTCTGCTCTGCCATCCAGCTTCCGCTAGGGTCGATACCCCGCCGAGCACTTCTCAGTTTCAAACACCCTTACATAAGTCACCCGTGCCGGTAGCCCCTCAATAGCCGCCGCCACCACATCATAGAAAAACTTCGCAAGGTTCTCCGCACTCGGATTGATCGTGTTAAATGGCGCGATCTCATTAAGAAAGCCATGGTCGAACTTGTCGATCCACTCCTTCACTGCCTGCTTGATCACCTCAAACTCAATCACCATCCCCAGATGGTCCAACACTTCTCCCTCTACCGTGATTTGCACACGATAGTTGTGCCCGTGCACATTCGCGCACTTGCCGGGATAATCCTTTAAATAATGAGCAGCCGAAAATTGCTGCTCCACAATCACTTCATACATCGGAATCTCTCTACAACCAGAATATCGGTCTTAGCTATCATCTGCTCACCGAATTGCAACCCATCTCAGTTCTTGGGTAAGTGCTGAAAGAACCGCTCCACATCCGTGATATCCGTACTAAATCCATAGTCCGGCAGAGAATCAAAGAAGATCTGCCCATACTTCTGCGCGGTGATCCGGGTATCGAGCAGCACCAGCACCCCGCGGTCACTCTTGGCCCGGATCAACCTTCCAAAGCCCTGCTTCAGCGCAATTGCCGCTTGCGGAATCTGGTAATCAAAAAACGGCTTCCCGCCCATTTCCTGCACCTGATTGGACCGCGCCTGCACTACCGGATCCGTCGGCACAGCAAAAGGCAGCTTGTCGATGATCACCATTGACAACTGATCCCCCTGCACATCCACACCCTGCCAGAACGAACTCGTCGCAAACAGCACCGCATGAGGCGTCCCTTTAAACTCATCGAGCAAAACATGCCGCGGCTTCGTCCCCTGCAACAGCAGCGGATACTCTACCTCCAGCGACACTCGCTCATACACTGCCCGCATCTGCGAATTGCTCGTAAACAAACAAAATGCCCGCCCCTTGCTTAGCCGCAACAGCACAACAATCTCCCGAGCCGCCTGCATCGTAAACCCGGCATTGCGAGGGTCCGGCATGTGCTGCGGGATATACAGCAGCGCCTGCTTCTGAAAATCAAACGGACTATCCACCATCAGTGTCCGCGCACTCGGGATCCCCAACCGTTTCTTCAAAAACTCAAAGTCTCCCGCCACCGCCAACGTCGCCGACGTCAAGATCGTCGACGGAACCTCATCAAACAACTTCGCTGTCAAGATCTTCGACACATCAATAGGCGTCGCCTGCAAAAGTGTCCCCCGCCCACCCCGCTCCACCCAGAACACAAAGCGCGGATC
>JBKJUN010000009.1:0-1147 GCA_046590555.1 Bryobacter sp.
CTTTCTTCTTTTCTCTCGAAAGCCAAGGCATCACAACAATGCTCACAAGAGCCAGAACCAAGCCCGGCAAACTTCTTTCAGCCTCATTGCTCCGGGCCAATGCCTGATAAGCCGTCCCCACCGCAAGCAAGGCGAGACTGCATGAGACAAGACGCTGCACGCTGCGCTCTTTCGAGCCATCGTTCAGCACCCACAAGGCAGCTACGCTTGCTGTTACCTCGATCAAACTATCCAGGCCGAACCCAACCAACGACACACTACTTGCCAGTGCTCCTGCCCAGATCGCTATCCCCGCCTCAATCAAGTTGTAAGTCAGAGTCAGGTATTGCAATTGCTTCCCGCGCGAAACTGCAATTGCTCTTGTCATAGCTACTCTAGGCCTTCGGATGCGCTTTCTGATAGACCCGTTCCAGGTCCTCAATCGCAACCTTCGTATAGAGCTGCGTAGTCGACAAACTGGAATGCCCGAGCAACTCCTGAATCGCCCGCAAATCAGCCCCCGCATTTAATAAATGCGTAGCGAAACTATGCCGGAACTCGTGCGGGTGCACGCTCGGGTCGCCAAGCAACATCGACGCATAAAACTTCGTGATCTGATGCACTGCGCGAGTCGTAATCCGCCCCCCTTTGTAATTCACAAACACCGCACGCTCCCTAGGCATAGCAATGCGTTCTGCAAGATAAACCCGCAACGCCTCTTGCGCACTAAACCCAATCGGCGACATCCGCTCCTTGTTCCCCTTGCCCAGCACCTTAAGCCACCGCTCCTCAAGATCCACATCTTCAAGGCTCAACCCAACCAGCTCGCTCACCCGCAACCCACACCCATAAAGAACTTCAAAGATCGCCCGGTCCCGCTTCGGGAAGGGCCTCTTCAACTCCACCTTGCCGATGTTATCCACCAGAAAATTCACTGCCTCGGCGTCGAGCACCTGCGGCACTTTCTTTGGCGTCTTCGGTAGCCGCAAATACTTGGCCGTATTCTTGTCGCACAACTCACGCGTCCGGCAGTAATGAAAGAAACTCCGTAGCGAACTCACCTTGCGGCGAATCGAAACCGTCGACAAATCCTTGTCGTAAAGGCTCGCCATCCACTCCCGCAATTCATTCACACCAATGGAAGCAATCGGTGGCGCAGGCGTAAAGT
>JBKJUN010000023.1:0-5700 GCA_046590555.1 Bryobacter sp.
TGAACCGGCTGGACTTTCTCTTTTATTGAGGTGATGGGGATGTTGCTATCAAGACGTACCGCTTTACAAATGGCCTTTGCAGGAAAGAAGGCGGCGCCGCGTGGCTCTGCCGATTGCGTAATCTTTCTCAACCTGCAAGGAGGGCCGCCGCAGATGGACACCTGGGATGTGAAAGAGGGCAAGTGGGCACCAGAGAACCGTGATGTCGTGACGGTGAAGCAGGGCTATCAGTTTCCGCAGGCGTTGATGCCAAAGATGATCGACCGGCTTGATGATGTGTTGATGGTACGCAGTATGGAGGCGTGGGAAACAATTCATAGCCGGGGGCAGTATTATTTGCAGACTGGTCATGCCGTGAGCCCCGCACGTGTCAAAGAATCGCCTTCAATGGGATCTGTCATTGCATATGAAGCGACCAGGACACGAAAGGACAGCGATTACCTGCCACCCTTTGTGTCGATGAATTACGAAGCGTCGACGATGTATGGGCCGCTGATTCGCGAAGGATGTTTACCAGCCGATGCCTCGCCGCTCACACTTGATCTTGCAAGCGGGAGCCTACCGTTCTTGCTTGAAGACAGCGAGAAGGAGCGGTTTGCCAAACGTTGGGCAGCGCTCATGGACATGGATGCAGGACGAACTGGATTAAAGCCGGATTCACCTCAGGAGATGCGGCAGTTTGCCAGCTTTGCCAGGGCAGTAGAAAAGATGATGAGGAACCCGCAGGTGAAGCAGGTGCTGGCGATGAAGCCAGAGGAAAAGCTGGCTTACGGTGGAACTCCATTCGGCGACGCCTGTTTGCTGGCTCGCAACATGGCAGCCGCAAAGGCCGGGGCAAAATTTATAATGGTGACGCAGCCAGGTTGGGACTTGCACGGAAACTTGTACGGGAAGGACTTGGGCAAGTCAGCAACTGGTGGAGTGTATAAACTAGCCAAGGATCTGGATGCGGCGATGAGCGCCCTACTATTCGACTTGAAGAGAATGGGTTTGCTGGATAGAACATTGGTAGTTGCCATGGGTGAGTTCGGACGCACTCCGGGTGAATTGACCTCACTGGCAGGCCGTGAGCACTATGCCAAAGCGATGGTGGCAGCCTTTGCCGGCGCAGGTGTAAAAGGAGGACGAGTGATGGGGGCAACTGATGCAGAGGCAGCAAATGTTACCGACTTCGGTTGGAAAAAGAAGCGGCCGATTTATGTTGAGGATATCTGCGCCACTGTTTACAGTGTTCTCGGAATCGATGCAAACTCGCGGATAAAGAATACGCCGTCCGGCCGGGATTTTGTCTACGTGGATCCGGCTGCCGGAACTCGCGTGATTGACTTTAGTGAAGTGAGCGAGTTCTTCGACTAGGCCAAAGCTTTGTGCACAACTTCACCGGCTACGTCGGTGAGGCGGAAGTCGCGGCCCTGGTAGCGATAAGTTAGCTTCTTGTGGTCGATGCCCAAAAGGTGAAGCAAAGTGGCCTGGATGTCGTGAACGTGCAGGTGGCCGCCTGTCGGGGAGAAGCCAAGATCGTCTGTGCCACCGATGATGGAGCCGTGCTTCAGGCCGCCTCCTGCCATAAACATTGAATAGGCATCAATGTGATGATTACGACCGATTTTGCCCTTTTCTCTTACTTCACCCATCGGGGTGCGACCGAATTCCCCGCCCCAGATGACAAGTGTTCGATCAAGGAGACCGCGTTGCTTCAGGTCTTTGATGAGGGCGGCTGAGGCTTGGTCGATTTCACGAGCGACTTGCTCGAGCGGCTTGGTGAGATCGTCGTGATGATCCCAATCGGTGTGATAGAGCTGGACAAAGCGGACCCCACGTTCCACCAGGCGGCGGGCGAGCAAACAGTTGTTGGCAAATGCGTGTTCAGGGACGCCTGGCTTGGCTCCATACATGGCCATCGTCTCGGGGGTCTCCTGGCCAAAGTTGATTAACTCGGGGCCGGAGGTTTGCATGCGGAAGGCCATCTCGTATTGCGAGATGCGAGTGTCGATTTCGGTGTCGCCGGTGTGGGTCTTCTCAAGGGCGTTCAAGTCGCGCAGTGCTTCGATGGTTTGGCGTTGCTGCTCAGAGGTGACGTTCTTCGGCGTGGAGAGATTGAGAATCGGGTCGCCCGTGGATCGGAAGGGGACGCCCTGGAAGCTGGTGGGGAGGAAGCCGCCAGACCAAAGCTGCGCGCCACCACGAGGACCGCGCGGGCCGGACTGGAGCACTACGAAGCCCGGAAGGTCCTTCGATTCACTGCCGAGGCCATAGGTGACCCAGGAACCGATGCTGGGGCGGCCGGCACGCACCGAGCCGGTATTCATGAAGAGCTTGGCGGGGCCGTGGTTGAAGTTCTCGGTCGAGACGCCGTGAAACATTGTTAGATCGTCGGCAACGGTTGCGATGTTGGGGATGAGCTCAGAGAAATACATGCCGGCGTTGCCGCTTTGTTTAAACTGTCGGCGGCTGCCCAGCATCTTGGGTGGCTCTTTGGAGAAGGTGTCCATGAAGGCAAAGCGTTTGCCCTTGAGAAGCTCTTCGGGTGCGGTCTTGCCATCGTATTTCACGAGCTCAGGCTTGTAGTCAAAGAGCTCAAGCTGGCTCGGACCACCGGCCTGGAAGAGGTAGATGACATGGTCGATCTTGGCCTCGTGGTGACGCGTGGCGGCATTGAGGTATGTAGCTGCCAGGCTGAGGCTGGAGGCGCGAAAGAAGTGACGGCGAGTTTGGAGAAGTGGGTTCATGGGCGGGTCAGGAATTCGTCTAGGTTGATGAGGACGCGTGCTACGGCGGGCCAGGGGTCGAGTTTCGAATCGCGCTGGACGCGGACGAAGCGGAGCATACGCTCGAGCTCATCGGCACGCGGGGCGCGGCTGAGAGTGATCTGATAGCCGGTGGCGAGGCGAGAAGGATCGCTGGTGCCGGAACTGGTCATGCGCTTGGCAAGAGCTTCTGCGAACTCTGTGGAGGATTCGTCGTTGAGCTGGGTGAGGGCCTGCAGCGGAGTGTTGGAGCGGTTGCGGCGAGTACAGCTTACCGATGAGTCTGGAGCGTCGAACACGATCAGACTGGGGTGCGGAGCAGAGCGCTGGAAGAAGGTGTACATGCCGCGGCGGTAGCGGTCTTCGCCCGTGGAGGTCTTCCATTCGCGACGCACTTGAGTGACCTGATAGACGCCGGCGGGCTGCGGCGGATAGACGCTGGGGCCGCCTACCTTGGGCGCGAAGAGGTTGGCTGCGATCAGCGAAGAATCGCGGATGATTTCGGCGTCGAGGCGCAGGCGATTCTGGCGCGAGAAGAGTTTGTTTTCAGGGTCGGTGAGAGTGGCTGTGGAGGACTGCCGGTAAGTCGCAGAGTTAACAATGAGGCGGTGGATCTCTTTTTGACTCCAGCCTTTTTCAATGAAGGTCAGGGCTAGATAGTCGAGGAGTTCTGGATGTGTGGGCTTGTCGCCTTGGGTGCCGAAGTCGCTTTCACTGGCGACAATACCTCGTCCAAAGTACTCTTGCCAGACGCGATTCACAGTGACGCGCGGGGTGAGCGGGTTCTTCGGATCGACAAGCCATTCCCCGAGCGCGAGGCGGTTGGGGGTTTTGTTGCCAAGTGGTGGAAGAATGCTCAGGACACCTGGGGTGACGGGTGCGCCTTTACGCATGAAGTCGCCGCCGAGATGGATGTAGGCTGAGCGGGCAACGGGAAGATCCCGCATGATCATCGTGCGAGGGAGCTTCGGTTTATTGGTGCGAAGGTCAGCGAGTTCTTTGTCGAGGGCAACGAGGATATCGTCCTTCTTGAGGTCGCCTGAAAAAACCTGGAGGCGCATGCGCATGCGTTCTTCGGCGTCGATCACCTTTTTGTTCCAGACCTCATACTCAGCTTTTTCTGCATCGGTTCCGATTTCGAGGAAGGGCTTGTTGAAGAACTTGCGCTCTGCTTCCTTGTCAACCTCATCGGTGTTGTTAAAGAAGGCGAAGAGTTGATAGTACTCACGTTGAGAAACGGGATCGTATTTGTGATCGTGGCAGCGGGCGCAGCCCAGAGTGAGTCCCATGAAGGCAGCACCTGTTGTTGCAACGCGGTCGGCCACTGCTTCTACCCGGTATTGTTCGAAGTCGATGCCCCCTTCGTAATTCGAGGTCGTGTTGCGGTGGAAGCCGGTGGCGATGAGTTGCGGATTGGTGGGATTGGGCAGGAGGTCGCCAGCCATCTGTTCGATCACAAATTGATTGAATGGTTTGTCTTCGTTGGTAGCCTCAATGACCCAGTCGCGATACATCCAAATGTCTCGAGGAGCGTCGATGGTGTAGCCATCGGAATCGGCATAGCGGGCGATGTCGAGCCAGTGGCGGCCCCATCGTTCGCCGTAATGAGGGGAGGCGAGAAGGCGATCCACTTGTTTTTCGTAAGCGTTGGGGCTGCGGTCTGCGAGGAATTTGTTGAGATCTTCGAGGGTTGGAGTCAAGCCGGTGATGTCAAGACTGAGGCGGCGCAGGAGTGTGGCCCGGTCGGCCTCTGGAGCGGGCGCAACTTTGTTTGCTTCGAGCTTGGCAAGGATGAATTTATCGATTGGGTTGCGAGCCCAGGTAGCGTTAGTGACAGTTGGAATGGGCTGCGGCTTGATCGGTTGGAAGGCCCAGTGGTTGGCCCCTGGGCGCTTGGACTTAACCAGGTTTTCAGGGATAGGCAGACCAGCGGCGACCCACTTTTCCAGCGTGGCTATTTGTTCGCCGGTGAGCTTCTTGTTAGGCGGCATCTTGAGATCACCAACGTGACGGGCAGCGTTGAGGATGATATCGAGCGAGGCACCGCGATTGCCGCCGCGGAGGATGGAGTCGCGGGTTTGAAGGGAGAGGCCGCTGGTGGCGTTGGCTTCACTGTGGCAGCCGTAGCAATTGGCGCGTAGGATAGGGCGGACTTGAGAGTCGAAGAACTGGGCGTCCGGCACCTGCGCAAAGCCAGCTACGGTGAGGATCGCGATGAAACAGAGCTTATTCACTGTCCATATCATTTCAGATTTTTGGGAGTTTGTGGGGAGGTGGGTTCGCCTTGGGTATGGAACTGGATCTTCGACTCGCTCGACCATTTGCGGTAGTTACTAAAAGTGATTTCGCTGAGAGCCCAGCAGATTAAAGTCAAACTGAACCCCGCGAGATTTTTGCTGAACCTAGCAGGGCTCGAGATTTTCTCGCGTTTTTAAAATTGATCCTGCATAGCGCTATAAAGTTCTAGCCTAGGCCCGCCGATTGAGGGGGTTAAGGGTGAAGCAAATGATAAAGACATTGTGCGGATGGAATCTGCGGCGAATGCGACGGTCTAAGAATCGTGGCTATGTAGTCTTGGCAACCGCAGTCTCAATATTCGTTTTGATTGGAATGCTTGGGCTCGCTGTTGACCTTGGCAGACTGATGATTTATAAGAGCGAGGCTCAGGCATTTTCTGATTCGGCGGCCATTTGGGCCGCGCTCAAGCTGGATGGGAAGAAATCGGGTCTTGATGCGGCCGAACTGGTTGTAAGCAGCAGCTTAAATAAATTTAATTTCAATACTCAGGCGATACCGGCCAATGTCACGACAGTTCATTTCGCCAAATCAAGTGCGGGACCTTGGGAAACACAGCCAATCGGCAATCCCATAGGTTATGCATTTGTCAGAGTGGTTGCAAAGCCTGTTCTCAGCCTGACGTTCCTACAGGCGGTGAATGCGCCTTCAACATCGG
>JBKJUN010000093.1:0-6705 GCA_046590555.1 Bryobacter sp.
TTCATCGGAAGCAGAAATCCAACTGTGCCTCCTACCTCTACTGCTTCCTTAAGGATCCCTTCGAATTCCGCCTTGCGTTCTAGCACCTCAGCGGCGGCCAACCTGCGAATTTCAAACACCTGCCCCAGCCTCCTCTTTGACCTCCACCAGGTCTGTATCCTTGAGCAACGCATACACGGCATCGTGCAATTGCAGGGCAAGACTGCCGCGATCTTTTGTCGTCATGCCGATGGTTGAGATGGGGTCGCCAATGCGAAGCATCACTTTGCCGGGAGACACCGTACCCGAACCGAAGGGCAGAATCTTCTCACTGCCTGCAATCGCAACCGGCACTACCGAAGCACCGGAATTGATCGCGATGTAGAAGGCGCCCTCTTTGAAAGGCTTCAATTTCGCGTCGGCAGACCGGCCACCCTCAGGGAAGATCAGGACGCTGATGCCGCGTTCGCGAATCATCTTGCCTGCCTCGGTCATGGCTTTGATGGCCTCGCGAGGATTATCGCGTGGTACGGCGATGTGGCCGGCGCGGCTCAGGTGATAGCCAAGGAAAGGAACCTTGAAGAGCCCTTTTTTGGCCATAAAACGAAACTGCACAGGGATCGCAGCAAGGATGCACGGCGTATCCATGTAGCTGAGGTGGTTGGCGACGAAGACGTAGCTGCCATTGGGGTCGATCTTCTCTAAGCCTTCGACCTTCATGCGCACAAAGCTGACGCGCAAGAGCATGCGAGCCCAGGCGCGGGCAATGGCAACCTGCACCCTTCCCGTGGTCTCAAAGAGCGACACAAGCAGATTTACAGAACCATATGCGATGGTGCAGAGGATGATGAGTGGGTCGATGATGAACAACGCCCGCAGTTGAGCCAGCATGTACTTTATCTATTGTAGAAGTGGACGGGCCTCGCCTACGACAAAGAGTGAGCCGGTAATGAAAATTACTGCGTCTGGCGGAGCCTGCTCGAGCATGGCAACTGCCTCAGCCACATGTTCGCAGACATGCGAGTTGGGATGCGGGAAGAGCCCGCGGATCGATTCGGTCTCAAGTGACCTCTGTTGATTGGCGCGCGTCAATATCAGCCGGCTGGCAACGGGAAAGAGTTCCCCGGCAATCTCGGCAACTTCTTTGTCCCGCATCACACCGAAGATCATCCAGATCTCACGATCCCGGAAGTGCCGGTCGATGAATTGGCGCAGGCGTCGTGCGGCTGAAGGGTTGTGAGCACCATCGAGATAGATCATCGGATTACGCCGGATCAACTCGAGGCGCCCGGGCCAAGTGGCTTTAGCGATACCGCGGGAGATTACCGGCGGTTCGATCCCGAGAAGCCATAGCGACACGGCGGCGGCAAGACTGTTACCCACCTGATGCGCTCCAGCCAGAGGGCAGTTGACCTCAAGCTCTACCCCAGCTTTTTCGGCCCGGTAGTGGCAGCCATCCACCCCCAGCTGCAAGTCGGAGATGCGCCAGGTAGCGACATCTTCGAGTTCATCGGCAACAAAAAGATGCTTGATGTGCGGATGTTGAAGGCCCAAAACTACTGGCCGGCCCGGCTTGATTATGCCCGCCTTTTCAAAGGCAATTTTTTCGAGGGTATCACCCAGATACTGCTGGTGATCCAGATCCACTGGAGTGATCACACTTAAGACGGGGTCTACGACATTTGTGGCATCAAGGCGCCCACCGAGTCCAACCTCAAGCACGAGGCGCTCCACCTCAGCCTCGCGAAAGAGCCAGAAGCCCATGGCTGTCACCGTCTCAAAATAAGTAGGGTGGCAATCAATTTCACCGGCAGCAAGCAGACGCTCGGAGACCAGATGGATCACGTCAAAGGCGCGAGAGAAATCGGCTTCGCTCACCGGCTGGTTGTTGATGCGGATGCGCTCGGTCGGGCTGACCAAATGAGGGCTTGTGAAGAAGCCAGTTTTGAAGCCGGCCTCGCGCAGGCCGGCTTCGATCATGGAGCAGACACTGCCCTTGCCGTTAGTGCCGGCAACGTGAACCACGGGGCAAGCATTTTGCGGGTTGTCTAATGCTTCAAGCAGTCGCCGGATGCGTTCAAGCCCCAGCTTGATCGTCTTGACTTCATTGCCAAGCGAATAGAGGTACTGAACCGATGCTGGAAAATCCATTTACGGCAGGGCAGGCTTGGTATCACAACCATAGGAACTGGGTATGCGACCGCCCTTGTTGAGTTCCTTATAACCGATCTCGGTGTTGTAGTAAATGCTTGAGACCAAGCTCTTGGTAATGCGGAAGAACTGATGGCCCTGATCGATACCGAATTCACTTTCGTTATCGAGAGTTTGAAGGACACGGATCTTGTCGGCGTCGCTCAATTGGATGAAGGGCTTCTGAAACTTGCCATTGGTATAACCATCGAGCCAACCCAGGCCTTCAAGAAAGCGCACACGCTCAGCATCGGGCCCGTCAGTGAGGAAGAGATCGACATAACGATGCACGAGGGCCGCCTTGGCACCAGGGGTGTCGGTAGTAGGGATGATAAGTTCGCCCAGCACTTCGACAGTAGCCAGTTGGTGTTCGTCAAGGGTCTGGGCGGTCCATGTGGCTGCCATGGGTTGAGCCATGGCTGCGATCGAAACCAGCCCTACTCCGGCTTTGAGGGCCTCTCGGCGTGGAAGTACAAATTCGCTCATCTTAGCTTCACTTTATATCAAGTTCCAGGTCTTCAGCAGCCAGGCGTATTCAAAGGCGATTTCCTGGATACGGTCATAACGGCCCGAAGCGCCAAAATGCCCCGCACCCATGTTGACCTTAAGCAGGATCTCGCTGGGTTTCAGATTCTTTTCGCGCAGGCGGGCTACCCACTTTGCTGGCTCCCAGTAAGCGACTCGCGGGTCGTTGAGCCCGGCGGTAACGAGCATCGGCGGATACTCAGCCTCGCGGGTATTGTCATAAGGGGAATATTCGCGCATCGTGAAGAAATACTCGGGGTCGGCAGGATTGCCCCACTCTTCGTATTCACCCACAGTCAACGGCAAAGTAGCGTCAAGCATCGTGTGAAGCACGTCGACGAATGGCACATGAGCAAGCACTGCCCCAAAGAGGTCTGGGCGCATAGTGATTGCGCCGCCCACAAGCAACCCCCCGGCACTGCCGCCTTCGATGATCAACTGCGGTGTGGTTGTCCAGCCCCTGGCGATCAGGATCTCAGCGCACGAAATAAAATCGAGAAAGCTATTCCGCTTCTTCTTCATGCGGCCTTCGTCGTGCCAGGGCTGGCCCATCTCGGCACCACCACGCACCTGCGCGATCGCATAAACGACACCCCGATCCAGCAGACTCAAGCGCGAAGTGCTGAAGGTGGCATCGGAGTTGGCACCATATGCGCCGTAGCCATAAAGCAACAAGGGATGTGGCCTCGTGCGATCCAGATCGTGCCGATAGATCAGCACAACCGGCACCTCTACCCCGTCGTGGCTTGTAGCGTGCGTGCGTTCTACGGCGTAGCGCTCGGGATGAAAGTCGCCGGCCACTGGCGTTCGCTTCTTCAACTCATGTTGGCCGGTGGCGAAATGGAAATCAAAGACACTGGGCGGAGTGATAGGAGACTGGTAGACGTAGCGCATGGTGTCGTCTTCGAAATCTCGATTACCAGTAAGCCCTACTGCATAGGCGGCCTCGCCAAATTCAAGACTGTGCCATTGCACATCGTCAGCCTTGCGATAGCGAAAGCGCCGCAGGCCGCCGATGCGTTCGGTAACGATCAGATAACCCTTGAGTGCAGTGACCTGTTCAAGATAAACATCCGAGCGATGCGGCAGATCTTCTTCCCATGCGCTATCGGCCCAGTTGTTGACTGGCGTTCGGATCAGCCGGAAGTTGCGCCCGCAGTCATTGATGCGCAGATAGAACCAATCGCCCTGGTGCGTGAGGTTGTACTCGATGTCCTGTTGTCTTGCCCTGAAGATTTCAAATTGAACATCGCTGGCACTGGCGTCACAAAGCCGAAGCTCGGTGGTGGTGGAAGATCGCGTCTCGAGGATCAGATATTTGCTGCTGCGGGTCTTGTAAATATCGACACGGAAGCGCTCGTCACTCTCTTCATAGATGAGAGTGTCGACGTTTGCTTCCTGCCCCAGGCTATGCCTGAAGATGCGATGCGGCCTCCTGGCTGCATCGAGCACGTTGTAGTAAAACGTGAGGTTGTCGGCAGCCCAGGCGAGGGAGTCGTAAGTGCGCTCAATGCGATCAGGATATAAGATCCCGGCCGCAAGATCCTTGATGCGGATCGTATAGTCTTCATCTCCTTCAAGGTCTGTGGAGTAGGCGAGCAGACGATGGTCGGGGCTGCTTTCGAGCACACCGATGCGGAAGTAATGCTGACGCTCAGCCAGTTCATTGGAATCAAGGAAAATCTCTTCGACGGCGTCGAGGCTTAGGTGCTTGCGGCAGTAAATCGGGTACTGCTTACCCTCTTCTGTCCTTGTGTAATAAAAGTAGGGGCCATCCTTCACCGGGACACTCAGGTCGCTTTGCTGGATGCGGCTCAGTATCTCTTCGTACAGGAACTTCTGCCTGTCTTCGGTGTGCGCCATCGCAGCGGTGGTGTGAGTATTTTCCGCCTCAAGGTGCGCCAGCAACTCGGGGTTTTCTTTGTCGCGTAACCAAGCGTAGTCGTCGACCCATGTCTCTTCGTGGAGGGTGTATTCGACCGGACCCTTGCGAACCAAAAGCACCTGCATACTATTGAGGCTAGCTAAACTCTATCTATGTCCCGCATTTTGTGCGTATTTCTTTTTGTTATTTCCGCTTTTGGGCAGCCTCTTTCGATTGAAGGAGACCGCCTTCGGGCCCATATCCGCTTCCTGTCCAGTGACTTGTTGGAAGGGCGTGCGGTTGGCACCCGCGGTGGCGAATTGACGGCTCAATATCTGGCCTCGGCCTTTGAGGCCGCCGGGGCCAAAGGAGTTGGTGATGGCGGTACTTTCTTTCAACGCGTTCCACTGGCTGGTGTGCTGGTGAGTCCGGCCTCCCGCATCACCCTCGGTGGCAAGCCGCTATTGTGGCGCAGAGATTTTGTAGGTTCTACGCACACGCAGGAACAAGCATTGAACCTTGCGGCGCCTATGGTTTTTGTTGGTCACGGCATTCGCGCACCTGAATTCGGCTGGGATGATTACGCCGGGGTGGATGCAAAGGGCAAGATTGTAGTTCTCTTTACGGGTGAGCCACCCAGTGAAGATCCGGCCTTCTTCGGCGGGAAGGCGCTGACTTATTTTGGCCGCTGGACCTACAAATTTGAAGAAGCTGCGCGACAAGGTGCCACCGGGGCAATCATCATTCATACCGAAGCAACGGCCTCCTACGGCTGGAATGTTGTCGAGAACTCCTGGGCACGCGAAGATATCCAACTTGAGCGCAAAATGACAGACCCCGCCCTTCGTGTAGCCGCCTGGATTACAAGTTCTGCCGCAACTGCGGCCGGCCTCGACGTGGAAGATCTGCTCCGCAAGGCTGACACAAAGGGCTTTACTGCAATCGCGCTCACTCAAACCGCGCAAGTCGACATACAGGCGAAGCTCCGCAAAATCGAATCTCAAAACGTAGTGGCCAGTGTGCACGGCTCTGACCCTACCACCGGTGATGAACATATCCTGTACTCCGCCCACTGGGATCACTTGGGTGTGGGCCTCAAAGGCAAAGACCGTATCTTCAACGGAGCGGTCGATAACGCCAGCGGTTGCGCGATGCTGATTGAATTTGCCCGCGCCTGGGCGGCGATGAGCCCGCGTCCTCGCCGGAGCGTACTCTTTCTTGCCGTCACGGGAGAAGAGAGCGGCTTGCGCGGCTCGGATTACTATACTCGCAATCCGCTGCTGCCACTGGCTGCGGCGAAGTTGAATATCAATGTGGACGGCATCGTGCCGGGCGGCAAGCCCGGCGGATTACTTGCTCTAGGTGAAGACAAGGCAAACGCCTGGCCGCTCATTGAAGAAGCGGCCAGGCGTTACGGGGTTGCTTTGCGTCCAGACCCACGGCCCGAGGCCGGCACGGCATTCCGCAGTGATCACTTCAGTTTCGTGAAGGCCGGTGTTTCAGCCTTCTCGCTGATTCCAGTCGATATGCCTGGAGCCTTTGCCCAGGACTACAACCAGAAGCATTACCATCAACCTTCCGACCAGTACTCGCCCGATTGGGACATGACATCCAATGAGATCGTCGCCAAATTGGCTTTGATGATTGGCGTCAACGCGGCTTCACGACCTTAAGCGGCCTTGATCGGTCGCCGCCGCCAGGGGAACTTGCGGGAGACTTTGTCGTTGCAACGCGGCATCTCCACTACATTGGTCTTGGCAACGACGGTGAGGTCTTCCACCTTCTCCTCAACTTCCATTTCTTCGTCTTCGCCACCAACGATTTCGCGAGGCCCACGCAACTGCATCACAGCAACCTTGCGCATTTTGATGCCACTGAAGTACTCGTCCAGAGGGAAGAGCGCGTACGGACGCAATTCTCGGAAAACGCGGCCAAGCTTCTCTTGCAGGCAATAGACATTATGGAAGAACGTTCCCTTGTCGATGCCAATCTTGCCGCCGCAGCCTGAATCGCGATGAGTACGAAGTGTTCCAGTGGCATTTTCTGCAAGGCGCAGACTGGAAGTTCTGCATCGGCAAGATTGGCATCGACAAGGGAACGTTCTTCCATAATGTCTATTGCCTGCAAGAGAAGCTTGGCCGCGTTTT
>JBKJUN010000140.1:0-5415 GCA_046590555.1 Bryobacter sp.
CCGTCCACATAGCCTGCGGCAAGGCTGCTACCGAAGGCGAGGCCGAGGACGCGGTTGCGATTGAGCGACATAGAGCCGGCCAGAGCCGACACTGCACCGTCGTTAGCGACAACCACGGGGATGCCGCCGTATTCTTCACGGATGCGATGGTACATCGGCACGATTTCATTCTCGAAGTCTTTGCGGGAGAGGCCACGGAAGAGGGATGCTACGCGCGGTTCGTTGGCAATATAGACACCGGCGGAGCTGACCCCAATGGCATCGACGCGCGGGAGCGTGGCAGCAGCAGTAGCGATAGCGTTGCGGATGTGTTTGTTGTGATAGGCAGGATCGGTTTGTGGTTTAGGGTCCCACTTGAACTCACCCGAAAAGGTAGTGACGCCGTCCTGCTCTGCATAGGCCTTGATGTCAGAAGCACCTTTGTCGATAGAGACGCGGCAACCGCCCGCGTGGCGCCCGAGAGGAAGAGTAACGTGGGATGCCTCGGGAAAGCTTGTACTTGGGGCGTAGACGATTTCGCAAAGATGGCCGTAGATGGTGGGTCCCATCACTTCCAGATCAAAAAGGCGATTAGCGTCGTAGCGGTAGATGTAATTGCGAAGGAGCGAGACCAGATCTTCTGGTGCATCGATGTGGATGCGGAAGCCACCGACGGCCCAGAGAAGGAATTTGACTTCACGCTCGAGGAAGCGCAGGTTCACTGCGATGTCGTCGCGGGAAATGTTGCGTTGGAAGACGTAGGTGGAGCCATCACCTTGTTCAATGGCGATGCGTATGGGTTGCGAGTTCCCTTCGATGTGCTGGGCGAAGGCGCGCCATGCGAGGGCAGAAGGGCGGAAGTCGGGATCGAGACTTGGAGTGATGGAGGGAGCGATGAGTTCCATTTAATTGTGGTTGACCTGGTAGGCAGAGCCCTGAAAGCGGACGCCTCGGGAGTGTGATGGGGTCTGGCTAAGCGAGATGTTGCAGCGACGAAGGGCAGGAGCGAGGAAGGCAGCTGCGTTGGTTGTGACAGCGGCTTCTACGACTTCTTGTGGGATGCCCCACTCAATCGCGATATTCATGCACTCGATCAATGAGGTACACGAGCCGCTGAGATCATAAGAGCGGATGTGGCCAGCTTCGTCCCTGCGGATCTCAAAGCTGTGGCCCCAGAGGGTTGCTGTCGTGCCTAGGGGTGCGCCGATCAGAGGGCTTTCGTCTGAGACGAAAATCACTTTATCCGGCCCCTTGCTTTGAGCCATCAACTGGACCGCATAGGCGGGCACATGAACTGCGTCGGGGATGATCATAGACCAGGCACGACGATCAGTGAACTGGGCGACCATGCGGAGGTCTTTGGCAGAGAGCTTGTCGCGTGTGGAGGCGTTGAGGACATGAGTGAATGAAGTGGCACCGGCAACCAGAGCAGCCTGGATGTCTTCGACGACAGGGTTCATGTGACCGAGGCTGATGCTGATGCCAGCGCTGGTGAGGTGGCGGATGGTGTCGAGTGCGCCAGGGCGCTCTGGGGCCATCGTAATGAAACCGATGAAGCCGCTGGACCAGTCGATGAGCCTGTCGGCAAAGGCGATAGTGGGGTCCTGACGGAGGGCGGGATTGTGTGCACCCATGCAGTCTGGCGAGAAGAAGGGGCCTTCGAGGTGTGGCGGGAGGATTCCCTGCCCCCAATCGAAGTCGCGTGCAGCGCGGAAGACTGGGAGATTGGATTGATACGCCTCGGGGCTGGAGCTAACCATGGTTGGGCAAAAATAGCCGTAGCCGAGGCTGTAGTAATAGCGGGCGACAGCTTCCAGTTGCGCCAGCGTCAGGCCCGGGGTATCGAAGGATACGTAGCCTGTCCAAACGCCGTTGGTAAAAAGAGGACCACCATTCGCCTGAAGCGAAAGGGGAAAAACAATCTCACTCAAGTGTGTAAAACTCCTACGGGTAAAACCCAAGTTCAACGATACAACTCTTGGGCATCGTTGAGGCCGATTCAGATCAAGAAAGGCGCGAGTTTTTGATAAGACTTGCGGGCGGCAGCGATTGGATCGTAGCCAGTCTGAGTTTGGAGTTGGCGGCTGATCTCGACCAGCATCCAGCCGCGGTACTTCCTGGCCTTGAGCAACTGGAAGTATTTCTTGTAGTCGGTGGTGCCATCACCGGGAATCAGGAACTGAGGATTGCCATCGACCAGGCGGCCATCCTTGACGGTAATAAATGAAGAACGAGGGAGAAGCGTGTCGAGGGTTTTTTCAAGGTCAAGATTGAGGAGCTGGAAGTGGCTGTAATCGTAGATGCCGCTGAGGGCAGGGCTTTTGACCTGATCGAGCAGCCAAACGAGTTTTTCTGGAGTATTAGACGCGCTTCCGATGTGGGACTTCACCGCAATCCTGATGCCATTCTCTTCAGCAACGCGAGCCCAGCCGGCGAGCCGGATAGCCATCTTCCCTTTTACCTGTTCCCATTCTTCTGGCTTACCGCCGAGGACAGATTGCAATACAGGTGGATTCTTCGGGGCGATATCGAGTGCAAGAGCGGCAGCGATGCGGATGCGGTCGAGAGTGCGGGCGTAGTCGGAATCGGAGACCAAAAGGTTAAAGTTTTCGATCAGCGAAGCAATTGGCAGTGGTTGCTCACGGATGCGGCGGCGTGCAGGGATATTGAGCTTGTAGGGTTCGCTGGGCCAGCCCTGCATGAGGCAAAGCTCCGCACCGTCATAACCGATCTGATGGATTTGTTCGAGAGCTTTATCGACATCGAGGCTCTGCATTCCGTAGGTGCCAATCGAAAGCTGAATGGGATTTGGTTGCACTGCGAGGGCGAGGAAAGTTCGTCGTTTCACTTTTGTGTTGCCTTAGCCAGCATAAGCAAGAAATTTAACATGGAGCGATGTTCATCATGCTGTGTGGGTGTAAGACTGACGGACTTCACTTACGATACGGCCATCTTCAAGGGTGATAGCTCTGTCGGCGAGGGCACCAAAAGCAGTGTTATGAGTGGTGAGCAGGATCGCCAAACCTTCTTCGGCCGAGAGGCGCTGAAAGAGAGCCATGATGGATTCGCCTGTCGCTTTGTCCAGATTCCCGGTAGGCTCATCGGCAACCAGAATCTTTGGATTCGAAATGAGGGCGCGAGCAATGGCCACACGCTGCATTTGCCCGCCCGAGAGTTCGCGAGGAAGGTGGGTAGCGCGATCTGTGAGTCCGACGGCAGCGAGGATATTCGCAGTTTGGCTTGGGTTGGGTTTTAGCCCGAGAAACATCAAAGGTAGCTCGATGTTTTCGGTGACGGTGAGGGTGGGCAACAAGGAGAAGTTCTGGAAGACAAACCCGAGAGTTCCGCGGCGGACTTCGACCAATTGATCTTCGGTCAGACCATCCACGGATTTACCGTCAACTGTCAGTTTGCCTGCAGTAGGCGCGTCGAGACAAGAGAGCAGATTGACGAGAGTAGTCTTGCCGCAGCCGGAGGGCCCAAGGATTGAGACGATCTCACCGGCATGGATCTGGATGTCAACACCGTCGAGCGCTTTCACTGTTTCGCTACCGCGCTGGTAGTAACGTTTGAGGCCGCTAGCCTCGATGAGGATCTTGTTCATGTCAGTTGCCTTTATTGATTGCTTCAACAGGTCGCATGGAGGATGCTCTCCAAGCCGGATAGAGGCCGGCAAAGAAGCCAAGGATGACAGCGCCAAGAATGGCGTAGCCAACTACAGCAGGGGTGATTTGAACGATGGAACCCGAGACGCCCATATCGGCGATCGACTTGATGGCTTTCTCTACCAGGTTTGAGCCGATGACGGCCATGAGTGAGCCGACGATGCCACCGGCGAGACACATCATCACAGATTCGAGCCAGATGAGTTGGAAGATCGAACCGCGCCGGGCACCGAGTGCCTTCATGATTCCGATCTCGGAGGTGCGCTCGTAGACGCTCATCAGGATCGTATTGATAACTCCGATGAAGGCGACAATGACGGCGATGACGGCTACGGCGGCGATCATCGTTTGGGCTGTGGCGACAAGGCCGACGAGAGTGTTCTTGACCTGCTGTAGGCCAACCACCTGGACCTCAGGAAGCTTGAGCCAGCGGGTTTCGAAGTTCCTCATGTTGACGGCGTTGAACTGCTTTAGTTTAATGCCGAGGATTGTAAGCTGACCGGGCCGGCCGAAGTATTCGCGGGTGACGTCGAGAGGGAGAAAGACAGTCCCATCGTCCTGGGTGCCTGTGCGATCCAGGATGCCAACGACTTTAAGTTCATGCTGGACAGGTTCTGGCTTGCCAGCAGGAGTGATTGTGGCAAAGAAGGTATCGCCAACTTTGCGTTGCTCGTATTCGGCAGCCTCAAAGCCCAGAACAACTTCATCCCTCGAGCCGGGCGAGAACCAGCGCCCCCCATCAAAGCCTGGCCCGGATTTGAAGTTGATCCAGGGCTTCATCACTTTGTAGCTTGCTTCCTCAATGCCGCTGACGATTAGAAAATTCTTTTCAGCGGAGTCTTCGCGTATGCCACTGCCCTGCTTTTGAGCTACGCCGACAAAGATGGGGGTGATGCTTTCGATCTCGGAATCGTTGCGAACTTTGTCGTAGATATCGTCAGAAAGATAGAGAAGCCCAGTGCCACCTTTGAGCATCATGGTGGCCGCCTCATAGGGGCAACCCTTGGCCATGATCATGACTTGAAAGCCAAGCATGTCGATGCTTTTGTCGATGGCCCCGCGATAGCCGAGCATGAAGCCACCGAGAGAGACAGCAACGGTGACGGCCAGAGAGACTCCGGCTATGGTAAGACTTGTGCGGACCAGGCGCCGGCGAAGATTCTTGATCGCCAGGTTGAAATAGCGACTGAGGACGAAGGGATCGGGTTTGTAGTTGTTAGTCATAATGCCTCACTTGAATTCGACAGCAATGGCAGAAAGCTGGTAGCCATCACCGAAAGGTACGAGTTGGCCTTCAATGCGGGCGGGGCGGCCTTCACGCCGGGGAGCGTTCATCGCGATCTGTTCGATATCCACACGAAGTTGCTTGTCCCCCTCATGAAAGAAGAAGAAGCAGCCCATGGCTTTGCACTGCTCGCGGATCTGCCCTTCAATGAGAACAGTCTTGTTGAGGTAGTCTTTGGGTCGCTCGATGAGATCGATTACGGCTGTCCTGGGGGCTCAAGTAAATGCGCCAAAACGCGTTGGGAGTTGCGTGGAGCGCCAGAGCAGGAATCCGCTAATGGCGACAATGGTGAGGCAGAGGGCAAGGATGGTTTTCATTGGGTTTCCTTATTACTATTTGTTTTTAGTGGCGGCCTGCTGGGCGCGCTCAAAGAATGGCTCGAAGCGTTTGTCGTAGATGAAGTAGTCGAGCAGGATCAGGTTCTTGCGAAGACCGCGAAGCGAAGCGTTGTAGTCGGCGAGGCCAGCTTGCTCGATAGCGGGTGGT
>JBKJUN010000321.1:0-1125 GCA_046590555.1 Bryobacter sp.
TGAGGAAGTAGTGGCGTAGGGAGGGGATGCGGAAGTATTCTTTGCGCTTGGTGGTGAGGTCGTAGCGGCGGGTGGAAGGGGAGAGCACCTCAAGGATGATCGAAGGAGATTCCAGGATTGTAGTTTTGGATTTTGGCCTGGGATGGCAGTGAATTGCCAAGTCCGGATAGAAGGCAGCATCCCGCTGTTGAGTGGAAACCTTGAAGTCAGAACTGGTCATGAAGCATGTCGATGCTGAAAGCTTGCCACCAAGGATGAGAGTGGCAGTCATCTTGATCGTGTCGTGATTCAGTTCTCCACCTGCCATTGCATAGATATGGCCATGACAGTACTCATTTCGATTCGTGGCATTGGCTTCGAGATCGAGATAGGTTTCAAAATCGTAGACAGGATACGCCTTGGCCGATGCAGCGGAGGTCACCACTACAGTGTAACGACGTCGAAGTAGAAGCGCATTAGAGGAGACCGGTTTGGCGGTAGAGGTCTTTTAGCTTGAAGCTGATTTTAAGGGCGGTGAGGGGGATGGTCGATTTGGGGTCTGTGAAGGACTGCGGGTCTTTGGGCCAGGTTTGGTTGGCGTCGCGGGTGTAGAGGAGGACTGCGGGGGTCTCTGAATCGATGAGGAGGTAGTGGCGTAGGGAAGGGATGCGGAAGTATTCATTTCGCTTCGCGTTTAGATCGAATTTGCGTGTTGATGGAGAGAGAACCTCGACGACAATTGTGGGTGACTTCGTGGCCAAGCCCTTGAGCGGCAAGACCTGGTCGCAGTGGACTGAGACATCGGCATAGAAGGAAGCAACGGAGTTTGGAGTGACGACGCGGGCTTCTGACAGGACATAGCAATTACGCTTTGCGAGCAAGCGAGAAAGCTGGAACTGAGCGGCGCTGCAAAGGATTAGATGCGAGTTGGTTGAGCCCGCCATTGCGTAAACGAGGCCGTGGTAGAACTCATGTTTGTTGGCAGCATTCGATTCGATCTCGATATAGGATTTGAAGTCGAGAACCGGGAATGAGTGGGCCAGTGCGGCGGAGGTCACGACTACATTGTAACGACGTCGAAGTGGAAGCGCTCCGGGGGAAGATCAGAGACCGGGTCTGCATTCATTCCCGACCAGGTTTGGTAGG
>JBKJUN010000353.1:0-3648 GCA_046590555.1 Bryobacter sp.
CCAGAGTTCGGGACGCGCGGCCTGGGGGAGGGTGGCGAGGAGACGCTCGAGCGCGGGGATGTCGAGGTGAGTGTAGTGGCGGCCGTCCGGTGGGCGTTGTGTGTGGCCGGACTGAAAGCTGAGATAGAAAACGCCACCGGGCTTCAAGGCTCGCCAGAGCTGACCGAGCAGGGCGGGGAGATCGGCGGCAGGGACATGGAGAAGGCTTGAAGATGCCCAGATGGCGTCGAAGCGGCATTCGTCATCTATGTCTTCAAAGGATTGGATGTGAATGGGGTGGTTGGTGTGGGCCTGCGCGAGTGCGGCCATTTCGGGGCAGGCGTCGATGGCGTGCACGCGGTAGCCGCAGGAGAGGAAGTGCCTGGTGTCGCGGCCGGAGCCGCAGCCGAGATCGAGGATGAGGGCGCCGGGCGGGATGTGGGCGAGGAATTCGGCGTAGAGGGGTGCCAGGTTGAGCGAGACCGTGGACTGAAAGTATACAAGGGCGTGGCGGGAATAGTAAGTGAGGGTGTCCGCCATGAAGGATAGTTTAGCTGTTAGTCGAGATCTGTCGCCCGTTTTAACGGATGAGGCAATCAGCCGTGAGTCCATCTATTCTGCACCCGGCTAAATGAGCTTCCTGGTCGATACTAACGTTCTCTTGCGGAGCGTTGAAGCTGCAAAATAGTCTGGTTTGGTCGATTATGACGCATCGTAAGCTGGACCCTTGGATTGGACAAGTGGTCTCCGAGTTGATAGCATCTTAAGAGATGCGTTAAAGATGCGGAGCCTGTTGTGATCCACCTAACCCAAGACATCCATCCTCTGACCGACTTCAAGCGGAATACCAGCGACTTCATGAGCAAGATGAAGGAGTCCCGCCGACCAGTTGTTTTGACCGTCAACGGAAAAGCTGAACTGGTTGTTCAGGATGCCGAAAGCTATCAACAGATCCTGGAACGCCTGGAGCGTTTTGAAGCGGTTGAAGCTATCCGAATTGGCATTGCCGCTGCGGAGAAGGGCCAGATTCAACCGGCTCGGAAGGCCCTTGCGGATCTTGGGGAAAAGCTTGGCCTTCCACGTTGACATCACCGATCAGGCTTTGACGGACGCTGAGTCCTACGTCCGGTTCATTTGTGATATTCGGAAAGAACCAGAAGCCGCCGAGCGATGGTTTCGTGGGCTTGTTGCGGCGATCTTTTCGCTGGAAGAAATGCCTGAACGTTGCGCTGTGATCCCCTAGCAGGACGAATTCGCTTTTAAGATTAGGCATCTCATCTACTTGTCGCACAGAATCATTTTTCGGGTTGAGCCGGAGCGAAACAAGTATTGGTTTATCGGCTCTATCATGGCGCCCAAAGGCCAGTTGGGGGTGAGGATCTTGCGTAGAGTGAGTTCTGCGGCCGTCTTGTTTCGAGCAGCCGCCAACTTTGCGTTCGCGGCGGGGCAAAGATTATTTCTCCTTTGTTTTGTTTGAGTTGTGGTGGAGGGGGAGGGATGCCTGTTTTGCGGCTGGTAGGTATGTTGGTGTGTCGATCCCTATATCGTATTCAGATCAGGCCGGGTGTTCCGGGCTGGTCAGGCAAGAAATAATGGCCGTGCAGGTGGCGAAGGTGCCTTCTGCCGATGGCTTGGCAGTTGTGCTCGAATTGCTGATGGCGAAGCTGCAAGAGCTGTGCCTCGCTGAGCTTGAATTGTGTGCGCCGGTGGCGCGGATGCTGCGAGATGTTTATGCGACGTATAGCTAAAGTTGAGCAGGCGGTGATGGAGACTATGTTGCGGTTGTCGCAGCGGCTGGACATTGCCAGTGGCGGCTTGCCTGATTTTGGCTTTTGCCCAGATACCATGCAGAGTGAAGTGATCTCGAGTGGCGCCAAACGGTTGATGCTCTGCTGTACCAGACAGTGGGGGAAATCTACTACCGCAGCGGCCCTGGTGGCGAGGCGGGCTATCGAAGAAGAGGGTGCGCTCGTGTTGTGTGTTGCGCCGACGCTGAGGCAGAGTGGAGAGTTGATTCGTAAGGTGATGGGGATGGTGGCTGCGGCCGGAGTGGCGTGGAAGGGTGGCAAGCTGAGTGGCGTGCTGCCGAATGGAAGCCGGATTGTTGCGCTGCCCGGGCATGAGGCGAATGTGCGGGGATTCAGTGCGCCGTCGCTGATTGTGATCGATGAGGCGGCGCGGGTGAGCGATGCGCTCTATGCGTCGATTCGGCCGATGCTGGTGGTGGGGGATGGAGATCTGGCACTGCTATCGACGCCGTTTGGGGAGCGGGGTTTCTTCTGGAAAGAATGGGCCGGAGGTGGGGAGGGCTGGAAACGGATCTGCGTTAAGGCGACTGAGTGTGAGCGGATTGCGGTGCATGTGCTGGAGGAGGAGCGAAGGACGCATTCGGCGGAATGGTTTGCCCAGGAATACCTTTGTTCGTTTGTGGGGATGGAGAATCAGGCGTTTCAGAGTGCGTGGCTTGAGGCGGCGCTGGTGGAGGGGTTGCAGGTGAAGAGCTTGCAGTTTCAGATGAAGGGCGGGACGTTGTGAGCGGGGCGGGGCGGGTGAATCTGCGCTCTTTCCACATCGGTGTGGATTTGGGACAGAGGGTGGATCATACGGCGCTGGTGGTGGTGGAGCAGCAGGTGGTGGTGACGGCGGTGAAGGACCCGGTGAGTTTTGAGTACCTGCGCGCGAGGAAGCTTTATGTGCGGATGGTGGAACGCGTGAGGCTGGGGCAGGGGTTTCAGGAGATTGTGTCGGAGCTAGAGAGGTTGACGCATTCGCCGGAGCTGAGCGATAGCTATCTTGTTACGACGACGGTGGATGCGACAGGGATGGGCATTGTGGTGACAGAGGATCTGAGGCGGCGACGGCTGCGGGGGGAACTCTATCCAGTGGTGATTACGGGTGGGCTGGAGGGGAAGTACCGGGATGGGTTTTTTCCGACGCCCAGAACAGAATTGATGCTGGGCGTGCAGCGGGCCTTTGAGATAGAGGGGCTGGGCCTGGCCGGGGATTTGCGGGGCTGGCCGGCGATGGCCGAGGAGTTGAAGGCGATGCGCAAGGTGCAGACGGTGCGGGGGCCGCGCTTTGAAACGATGGGGGCGCATGACGATCTGGTGTTTGCGCTGGCGCTGGCGTTGTTTGGGGTGAGGAGGCGGTGGTTGCCGGTGGAGGGTGAGGCGGTGCGGAATCGGATGCGCTAACCCGAGCTGCGCAGTCCAAGACCTGTGCGTCGGCTCAGTGCCGAAGAATTCAGTTCTGGAGTTGGGGAGGTCTTCACCATTGATCGTCATTCACCGGCAGTGTTGGCGTGGGTGGGAGTAGTTTCCTTTGCTGTGATGCGCGGCAGTTTTTGCGAGGCGGCGTTTGCGCTGGCAATTCGAGATTCAGCCTGTCCAAGATCAGCTTCGCTTCCGCTTCCGGCTGGGTGTGCCGGGGCAGAATCAGCCATCCCTTGGCGGTGGTGGAGTGGGAAGCGGTGGTGTTTGACGTGTTTTACAATTTCAAGCAGTTGATTCGGGGAGAGGGCAGAAGGCGCTGATCGACCGGGGGAAGCTGCACACGCTTGATGCGTGGCACCATGTGGCGATGGTTTATGACGGGCGGGAGCTTCGGCATTATGTGGATCACAAGCTGGAGTTGAGTGCGGAAGTGGCGCTGGCACCCCATAGGGAGGGG
>JBKJUN010000368.1:0-4522 GCA_046590555.1 Bryobacter sp.
ACTTCATCGACAGCTGTACACAACTGTTCAAAAACAGCCCGTTCATCTTGACCATGGCAGCCGCCATAGATTAATCCTGGACAACTGCCAACGAAGCATCCATCAATAGTCGACCACTCCACGATCTTCACGTAGTTAGCGCTTGCCTTCACCTTGTAGCCTCCTCGATTGCGGCCTGAACAGCCTTCTCCTGATATTTTCTGGCATCATCCCCAACATATCCTGAGATTGTTACTGGTCGTGAAACAAGTGGATGCGTGAAATTGCGATGGCTACCTTTGCCGCCTCGATTGAGAAAGCCATTCTTTTCCAAATCGGCAATCAACTCCCGGATCTTCCTCGGCATTGTTCCAGCTATCTCGATTATATGAAACAGAAAAGTCTTGGGTATGAAGTATTGGGCCAAACGCACAGGAGCCTGCTGGAAGAAGCCGCTCAATCTGGCTCAGCACCAAATGGAAGCAAATCAAGTCACTTCTGGTTCATACTCAAACTTTATGGCAGTAAACGGCTTCAAGTTCGACAACACCTACGCAAGAGATCTCGAAGGCTTCTACGCCCCAGGTACTGCAGACCCGGCTCCTGCCCCCAAGCTGCTCAAGCTCAATACAGATTTGGCGCTAGAACTCGGCCTCGACCCAGCCAATCTCAACGCCGCCGAAATCTTCTCCGGCAATCAGGTCCCAGTGGGCGCGAGCGTAATAGCGCAAGCCTACGCTGGCCACCAGTTCGGCAACTTCGTACCCCAACTCGGCGACGGCCGCGCACTCCTGCTCGGCGAAGTCATCGACACTCACGGCCAACGCCGCGACATCCAGCTCAAGGGCTCCGGCCGTACCGCCTTCTCACGCGGCGGCGATGGCAAGGCCGCTGTTGGCCCTGTCCTCCGCGAATACCTGATGGGCGAAGGTATGCACGCCCTCGGCATCCCTACCACCCGGGCCCTTGCTGCCGTCGCCACGGGCCAACCGGTCTTCCGCGAAACACGCCTCCCCGGCGCAGTCCTCACCCGCGTCGCCGCCAGTCACATCCGCGTCGGCACCTTCCAATTCTTCGCAGCGCGCAAGGCCTACGACAAGGTCAAACAGCTCGCCGATTACTCCATTGCCCGCCACTACCCAGAACTGACGAACGAAGCCAACCCCTACCTCGCTTTCCTCAACGCTGTCTGCGGCAGACAGGCATCCCTAATCGCGAAGTGGGTCCATGTCGGCTTCATCCACGGGGTCATGAATACAGACAACATGGCCATCTCCGGCGAAACAATCGACTACGGCCCCTGCGCCTTCATGGACCGATACAGCCCCAGCACCGTCTTCAGTTCCATCGACCGTCAAGGCCGCTACGCCTTCGCCAACCAACCCGTTATCGCCAGATGGAACCTCGCCCGTCTGGCCGAAACACTGCTCCCCCTAATCGACAACGACGACAGGGCAGCCATCGAAAAAGCCACCAACGCCGTCAATAATTTCACCGATCTCTATGACCACTATTGGCTCGAAGGAATGCGGGCAAAGCTGGGCCTAACAGGCGAACCACAACCCAGCGACCTCCTGATCGCCACAGGCTTCCTCGCTTCGATGGACGGCCAGAACGTAGACTACACACTCGCCTTCCGCGCCCTGGCAGAAGATGGCGCAACTCGAAGCCCCTTCGAGGCCTGGGCCCCAGCATGGCGCGAGCGCAACCCAGACCCCGCCCTGATCCTCAAGAACAACCCCCTCTACATCCCACGCAACCACCAGGTCGAAGCCGCCTTGACTGCAGCAACAGAGCAAAATGATCTCGCCCCATTCGAGACTCTACTCGCTGTCATCACTCAACCCTTCACCGAGCGTCCTGGCCTTGAAGCCTTTACCCAACCTGCTCCACAAGACAGCGAGCCCTACCGCACCTTCTGCGGAACTTGATCAGCTACTCTGACAGCATGTATCTGCTGCTTGCTCTCCTCTTGGCCCAGACCGAATACCCGCAATCAAAAGACCTTCCGCAAGCCAACGGCTATAGCCACGTAGTCGCAACCAAACCAGGCAAGATGATCTTCATTTCGGGCCAGGTGGCAATGAACAAAGAAGGCAAAGTCGTCGGTGTCGGCGATCTCAAAGCCCAGACCGAACAAGCGATGCTCAACCTCAAAACAGCCCTAGCCGCCGCCGGTGCCGACTTTTCCCACGTCGTCAAGCTCAACTGGTATGTCAAGAACTTCAAGACAGATCAGCTCCCCATCATTCGCGAAGTCCGTGCCCGTTATCTCAACAAGACCAACCCTCCAGCAAGCACCTTGGCCGGAGTAGCCGAACTCTTCCTCTCTGATGTACTGATTGAAGTAGAAGCCATCGCCGTCATCCCGGAGAAAAACTAATATGTCTGAACCGCTGCCCCCAGCCAACGGCTACAGCCAGGTCGTCACAGCTCAACCCGGCACGATGGTCTTCGTTTCCGGGCAAATCGCCGTCGATCAGCAAGGCCAGATCGTAGGCGCGGGCGACCTACGAGCACAGACCGAACAAGCCCTGCTCAATATGAAAAACGCCCTCGCCGCTGCTGGAGCCACTTTCGACGACGTGGTGAAGGTAAATTGGTACGTCAAAAATTTTCAAGGCGATCAGATCCCTATCATTCGGGAAATCAGGGCCAGATACTTTAATCAGCAGCACCCTCCGGCAAACACGCTAGTCGGCGTAGCAGAACTCTACCCACCGGAAGCTTTGATCGAAGTGGAAGCCATCGCTGTCATTCCTAACAAAATGTAAAAAAGATTGAGCACGTCGGCCACCACGGTCAAAGGAATATCTTCACTTACACCACTGAATTCGATCAGACATGATAGTCAGGCGCAGTTCACATGGTATGGTTTTTGGTATGGCGACTACCAAGCTAACGATAACCATTGACAACGCTCAGCTCACAGAGATTCAATCCCTCGTTGCCGCCGGACAAGCCGCCAACGTCTCTGCATTCGTCAAGCACGCAGTTGCCGTCGCGCTCTCTGATGCCCAAGGTTGGCAGGAAATGCTAAAAGAAGCTCTGGACAAAACAGGCGGCCCGCTATCGAAAAAAGAACGAGCCTGGGCCGACGAAATTCTTCTGCCCCGCGCCACCAGGAAAAAGAAGGCCGCGTGAAGGGCCTGACCTTCGACGCAGGCGGGCTCATCGCCATCGACAAGGACGATCGAAAAGTCCTTACCCTCCTGGCTCGGGCTAAAGAGCTGCGCATGAGAATCACGATTCCCTCCACCGCCCTCGCCCAGGCCATGCGAAACCCAGCCCGGCAAGCTCGTTTATCCAGACTCATTCGTCAACCAGATACAGATCTCGTCAAACTCGACGGCCCCGATGCCACTGCTGTTGGCCTCCTCTTGGCCAAATCCCAAACAGCTGATATTGTAGACGCCCACGTGGTTGTTTGTGCACAACGTGCAGGTCAACCCATCGTCACCAGCGACCCTACAGACCTCCGCATTCTTTCACCAACCCTGAAACTGATTCAGATCTAGAATTCACAAGCAGAATTCTCCAAAATCCACCCCAAAGTCCATCCTCCACATGCTATTTTTGTATGTGCCGCTCGTAAGCGCTCCACCAAGCGTCCTTGGCGTAATTCCTGCCCGCTTCCTCTCAAGCCGATTTCCCGGTAAAGCCCTCGTCACCCTCAAAAACAAGCCAATATTGCAGCATGTTTGGGAAAAAGCGAGCCGGGCGAAGACCTTGACCCGGGTTCTGATTGCCACCGACGACCAGCGTATCTTCGACGCCTCCCTCGCCTTTGGCGCAGAGGTGGTCATGACCAGCCCCCATCACCTCTCTGGCACCGATCGTGTCTCCGAAGCCGCAGCCAACCAGCCCTGCGACATCATCGTCAACATCCAAGGTGACGAACCCTTAATCGACCCCGCCGCCATCGACTTGGCTACCCAGGCTCTCATCGACGACCCCTCCCTCGTCATGTCCACCCTCAAACGCCGCATAGATGTCCCCAGTGAGATCACCAATCCCAATTGCGTCAAAGTCGTCACCGGCTTCTCAGGCGACGCCATCTACTTCTCACGCTGCCCGATTCCTTACAATCGCGGCGTCAACGAAGCCTACTTCAAACACATCGGCCTTTACGTATATCGCAAGGATTTCTTGCTCGGATATTCCGCAATGCCAGTCGGCCCGCTCGAACGCGCTGAGTCTCTCGAACAACTCCGCGCTCTCGAAAACGGCCACCGCATTCGCGTCATCGAAACGCATTATGAGTCTCTCGGCGTCGACACACCCGAAGACCTTGAACGTGTCAATCAACTCATCTCTCAGGGGAACCTTCTTCAAAATGGCTAAGTACATTTTTGTGACCGGCGGCGTAGTCTCTTCTTTAGGAAAAGGCATCTCCGCCGCGTCGATTGGCTGTCTGCTCGAAAGTCGTGGCCTCCGTGTGGCCATGCAAAAATTTGACCCCTACCTCAACGTCGACCCCGGCACCATGAGCCCCTTCCAGCACGGCGAAGTCTTTGTCAGCGACGACGGTGCTGAAACCGAT
>JBKJUN010000404.1:0-20208 GCA_046590555.1 Bryobacter sp.
AATTCGAAGTCTTGCACCCGATGCGCAACTGATGGCTGTGAAAATTTTTGAAGGTGGCTTGCGAACGAATATCGACATTATCCTGAAGGGTGTTGAATGGGCGATAGATCAGGGTGCCGACTTGATCAACTTGAGCCTTGGAACAACGAACGAGGCCCATGCGGCGAGACTAAGCGAGTGGGTCTCCAAAGGCAGTATTTGGGTCAGCGCCGCAATGGCCTATCCAGGAATGCTTGATGGGGTGATCGGCATTGAGCTCGATGCAACGCTGGAGCGGCATCAGATTCGTGTCGTCGGCCCGATGCGGTTTGCGGCAAGCCCCTACCCAAGAGAGATCCCGGGAGTGAGCCGGGAAAAGAACTTGCAGGGCATCAGTTTTGCGGTGGCGAACGTGTCAGGGCTACTCGCGGCGTCGTGGGGTTTACTTGAGAGCCCTGACGCCGCAAGCGCAGCCACTGTGCTGGCTAATTTGCCCCGTTGAGCTTCGCTGGCCGACCCCAGGGAATTGGCCCTTTGCGGGCTGGCTGAGCAAACCTCTTGCGAATCGCGGCGAGAGCCTTGTTGTGTTCTTCGATGCTGTATTCAAAGACAGCACCTTCTTCGCGGAGCTTCGATTGCAGCTCTGCGATGTTGATGTCTTGCAGGGCGACATTGCCTTTGGCAGCCATGGCTGCTGCAATACCGGCAGCGTGGCCAATGATCATGTACTGCGGCTCCATGCGCATGCTCGCATAAGAGATGTGGCTAGAGGAGAAGCAAACTGGCACCAGGAGATTCGCGGTTTCGGCCTTCTTCGGAATCACGATGCGATAGGGGATCTGATAAGGCTGCACCTGTACTTGTACGTCGCCTTCGTTTTCGACGAAGCCGCGATCATTGATGAAGCGCTGGATGTTGTGCGAATCCGAGGCGTAGCTGCCCATGCCGATCACGTCTGGCTTGGTGCGGTCTGTCTGCAGATCTTTTTGCGTTGAGACAAACTCGCCGACCATGCGCCTTGCCTCGCGGATGTAAAGCTGGTGGGGCCAATGATTCGTATCAAGGTATTCGTCTTTGGCCAGACCATAGGAGCGCACTTCTTCCTGTAGGGACTTCGAGACTCGCGAGTCATTGGCGAGGAAGTAGTAGAAACCTTGCTGGTAGTCGATGTGGTCTTTCCAGATGCGCTCGCGCTCAGCGTAGCTGCCCTCTGGGTAGCCGTAGTTCTTGCCGATGTAGTCGGTTGAAAAGCCGTTGCGATTGTTGAGATCCACTTTGCCATTGGGAATGATGCGAAGGAGACTTACCTCGTTGAAAGTGAGAGGCCTTCCCATATACGGAGTCATTGCCTCGAGGTAATTGGCGAGCAGTTCGTAGCGCCTAGGATCATAGCCTGCGGGCTTGGGCCAGGGCAGACGATTCTCTGCAACGTTGGTAGCGATCACTCGGAAGTTATAAGCCTGAATGCGCTTGTCGCCTGCGCCGGGTGTGCCGCGCGGTTCGGTTGAGATCTCAGGCAAAACCTTGCCGTCCTTGCCTCGGGCGGGCACATCCACTGCAAACTGATGACTCTCTGTGACTGCACGGATGCCAGCGAGGGATTCGCCGTAATCGCTAATGCCTTCGCGGCCATAGGTGTAGCTGACCTTGGCCTGCGCCATGAGGTCGCCTTCGTAGCTGGTGTCTGCGAAATACCGGGCTCGGAAGCGGCTTCCATTTTCAATGAGGATTTCACTCACTCGATTGCCCACTTTGACAACGCCGGTTTTCTCTTTGAGGCGGTGTCGTTCGAAGAGAGTGACGCCAGCTTCCTTCAGCATTTCGCGAAAGATCGCCTCAGCTACTCTGGGCTCCGGCATCCAGGAGAGCTCGTTCAGATGGCGGTCCATGTTGTACTTGCGGCCCGCACGATAGTAGAACTCAAGAGCCATTCCGCCAATGACTTCCTTCTTGCCAGTGTCCGTGCCGGAGAGACCACCGGAGACCATGCCGCCGATATGATCGCGGGGCTCAAGAAGGGCAGTCTTGAGGCCGTGCCGGGCGGCGGCAACGGCAGTCGCGACGCCACCTGCGGTGCCGCCATAGACGACAAAATCGAAGTCCTGTTGAGCAGTCGCTGACAGGGCAATGGTTAAGAATAGTGCCAGGCGCATGAGGTTAATCCTTAGAATGTAACGCGTAAGCCAAGCTGCATTCGGCGTGCATCCAGCGCACCGAAGATGCGGCCAAAGTTGGCATTGGTATTGACGCCTGCAGCGTTGGGCGAGAAATTCGTGTCCGGGCCGTTCAAGTTGACGCTGTTGAGGGCGTTGAACATTTCGACACGGCTTTCCAGCCGGATGCGTTCTTTGATACGCCAGGTTTTGAAGACTGAGAAACTGACGTCGACGAGGCCCGGTGCGCGAGTGCTTGGCAGAGTGCGCGGAGCGTTGCCGATGACGAAGTTGGCCGGGTTGCGGAAGGCATCGATGTTGAACCAGCGGTTGGCTGAACGGTCGCCTGTGGCAATCGACGGGTTGGCCACCAGGTCAGGGTAGTTGATGCCTGTAAAGTTGTTGCTGCCACGAACCAGGAGTGGCAGGCCGGTCTGCATAGTGGCAATGCCGTTGAGTTGCCAGCCACCGGCAAAAGCGTCGATGATTTTTGGAATGGTGGAGCCGAACTTCTTCCCTCGGCCGAAAGGAAGCTCCAGAACTCCGCTGGTGACCAGGCGCTGGGAGACGTCATCCGAATCGATGGCCTTCTCAAGGCGCCGGTTGTAGGCACCGATGCGGAAGTCCCCGAGGCCGGTTGCGCTTCCGCCACCACCCACGCTAAGAGCATCGCTGATCAATTTGCTTTTGGTGTAGCTGAAGAGCGCCGAGATGCCACCCGAGAAACGCTTTTCAACGAAGACCTGCAAAGAATGGTAAGAAGAACTGGCATTGTTAGCCGCGAAGGTCTGTACGTTCTGATAGTCGGGAAAGGCTCGCAGAAGTACCTGGCGCTGGACAGTGGCCCCGGAAAGCGCGCCTGTTGCGATCTGCCCAAAGAAGGGATTAGGCACTGCCTGCTGCAGGGCAAGGCCCTCTGAGAAGTATTTGGGGTCGAGTTGATTCAGGTTGTAGTTGCCACCGAAGAGTTTGATGCCACGGCTACCCGCATAGACAGCACTGCCAGTCCAGCCGGCCCAAAGGGCGCGTTGTATTGTAAAGTTCCATTGCTGGATGTAAGGCGTTCTTGCATTGCGATCCTGGTATTGGCCATTGAAGCCACGAAAAGCGCCCGGTCCGCCTGCAGCGCCCAGTGGCTGCAGGATAAAATCCGGGCCTCTACTGAACTGGAAGGCTTTGACGGGAGCGCTGCCAGAGGCGACAAAAGGTGTATCGATCGAAAAGCCAAGTGCGTTCGAGTTATCGCCCTGGGTATGGCCAATCTCAGAGATCGTGTAGATCAGGCCGTAGCCTCCACGGATGGCAGTCTTGCCATTGCCCTTTGGGTCCCAGGCGAAGCCAACACGTGGGCCAAAATTGTTCCTGTCGAGATTAACGAAGCTTTCGGGACGGTTGACACCCGCATAGGTAAGAACACCGGGACGGTTTGTCTGCGGATTGGTTACGAAAGGATCGAAGCTGGAGTGACGGTTGTGCAACTCTGTCGGGCCAAAGCTTATGTCGTAGCGGGCCCCCAGGTTGAGTGTGAGTGTGCGGGTAATCTTCCAGTCGTCCTGGAAGTAAATGCCAAGCGGCAATGACCGGTATTGCATAAAAGGTCGAAAGCCAAGCGTGCCTCCTCCAACCTCGCCCAGCAGGAAGGAGGCGAGCGAGGCACCCGTATTGGCAGGGACAAGTGGATTACCTGTCAGCGCGGCGCTGAAATCGTATCGACCCGAGGGGGCAGCGCGATTGATGAAGCTGAGCCGCGACCAGCGCAAGTCGAAGCCTGTCTTGAAACTGTGTTTTCCTGCATTGATGCTTACGCTATCGACGAGTTGTACATACTGCTGGGCTCGAAGGCCCGCTGAGAAGCTGGGGCTCCCAATGCCGAGATAGCCAGCGATGGCCACCGGGGGGAACTGGTCTTGCGGCACGATCGAGGAGTAGCCAAGTTTGGCGGGCCAGCCCTGATCAAAGCTGGGATGCAGGAAGGGTAGCCACTGGCGCGCAACGGCGAAGCGGAGATCGTTAACAAGCTTGGGGCTCAAGACTCGCGTATAGTTAACGACCGCATTGTGGTTATCGCGCTGGTCGTTGCGTGCAGCAGGATCGGCTTCATTGAGGCCCCACCCGCGGTCTTGACGCGTATTGCGGTTGCTTGTGTAGCGAAAGAAAAACATGTCGCTGGTGGAAAGGCGGTGATCAAGGCGAATGTTGGTGACGCCCTGATCGGAGGAGGATGGAACAAGGGCAATGAAATTGTTCGCGCCGGTGAAGGGATCGGTTGCTGTTGCATTCGGCAGCGGCATGAAAGGGAGCACTTTGGCCGACAGAGTGTCGATGCGGTTGGTGGGGACGATGTTGCCAGGCAGAGGATCTCGAACGAAGCCGGCGCCGGCCGGATTCTGACGAGTGGTGCTGGGATCAAAGAGCGCGATCAGCGTTCCCCGGCCATCGCGAAAATTGGAGAAATTGCCACTACGCCATTCGGGCAGGGCAACCGTACCGAGTCGAGGTGATCCAGTGGAGCGCCAACGCCATTGCTCATAACCAGCGAAGAAAAAGGTCTTGTTGCGGCCATCATAGAGGCCGGGGATTCGGACCGGGCCACCAACCGTGCCACCGAACTGGTTGTAGCGCAGAACCTGCTTGATTCGGCCAGTGCGCGGGTCTGGCTGCGTGGCAAAGGCATTGCGGGCGTCAAGGGAATCGTTACGCAGAAACTCATAGACTGACCCATGAAATTCGTTAGTACCCATCTTGCTTACAACGTTGATGACTCCGCCCGATGTCTGGCCGTACTCGGCTTTGAGGGCATTTGTTTCGACGCGGAATTCTTCCACCGCATCGGACATCGGGACGACGGCGATCTCGTTGTGGACAGGAGCAGAATTGACGCCGCCGTCGAGGAAGAATTGATTGCCATAGGCCGGGCCGCCGTTGATGCGAATCTGCGAAAAGTTCTGGTTTGAGATTTCAGCAAAGCCGTCTGTATTGTTGAAGCGAGGCTGGACGCCGGCCACGATCTTGACCAGATTGAAGACGTGGCGCCCGTTCAGCGGAAGTTCTTCGATACGCTTGCGCTCCACCGTGGTGCCAAGCATCGAGTCTTCGGTCTGGATGCGTGGAACTTCGGCAGTGACGATAATGCTCTCGGAAATTGAGCCAACGTCAACCCGGATGTCGATACGGAGCCGCTGCGAGACTTCGATGTTGATGTTGGTCTGCTTAAAGGTCTTGAAGCCAGAAGCGGTGGCTTCAAGCTCATATCCCCCAACAGGGAGTTGACTCACGTTGTAGGTGCCGTCCTGGCTCGAGACTCCCGAATATTTGAGGTTCGAAGCACGAAGAGTGACGTTGATTTTGGTGTTGGGAACACCGGCACCATTCTGGTCTGTTACCGTGCCGGTGATGGTACCGAGCGATGTCTGGGCGGGAAGCAAAAATGTAGCACTTAGCAAGGTTGCGGCGAGGCAAGCAAATCGAAACATGGACTAACTCCTTGGATGTTAATCAATTATGGCTTACGGCAGCGCCAAGGAATGAGATAAATCAGGTGCGTTTTGGTGTCGCGCGTCGAAAATTCGTGAGCGGTGAGTTGCTCCCAAAGCTGAGCCAGATCATGCGGCGGCAATCCTACATCGCCGGAAGCAGGCGTTCGCCTTCGATGGCTTTCTGCACCGTCTCAGTTGTGCCGGTTTCGATCTCTTCGTAGGCCTCGACACCGTGAGCAGTAATCGCAAAAGTGCCGTTATCGGTCTTGGTCACGTAGCCCTTCTCACGCAAGTACCAGAGAGCAAATTCCAGATGCTCTTTCTCAATCCCGAGGACATCCTCAATCTCGCGAAGTTGAATGAACGGGTTGTCAGGCTTACGCAGGCGCTTTCGATACATCACCGCCAGAGCCATCGTGCGCTTGCGTCGTTCCGCACCCGTGCCATCTGCTTCCCTTTGATTGCGGAAGACGTCCCAGGTCTGCTTACGCTTGGCGCTGCGCATGACGTCATAAGCAGCCCGCTTTTCAAGGTCGCTCAGAGTCTGATATGCCTCGAGCAAGCGCTTGAATTTTCCCTCGTCGCCGGTCTCTTTGTGGTCAGGGTGGTAGCGCAGGGCCAGCATTCGGTAGACGCGGTGGATGGTCTCAGAGTCTGCCTTCGGATTTACTTGGAGTACCTCATAGAGGTCTTCGTTACGATCAATATTTGCTTGCCCGTTCTCACCAGCCTTTTCAGCTTCAATCCCGGCCTGGTAAGACTTCTTGCCCGTCGCATTCATCCAACACACAACACCATTCCAAAGCTCGGTACTGCCTTTGGCCCCAGGGATCTCAATTTGCACGGCCATGCCAAGCGGCAAAGCTTTCAACACCTCAACGCACAAACCGGCTTCGCTTCGATTGATCAATGTCGCGTCCAGGCGCGCTGCAAAGCGGCTGCCGGGTTCCGTGACAACAACTATATTGCCGCTATCGACTTTGCGCTCAGTGCCTTTTCGCCTTTTCTCGACCATATTGGGTTATATCGACAGAACTAAAGCAAATCTACATATGAAAAGTCTGAAGACAAGTAGAATCAAACAAACGCGAATGCCTCCTCTTCAAAGACTCGCCTCCCTTGACATCTTTCGCGGCATCACCATCGCTGCCATGATTCTGGTGAACAACCCCGGATCCTGGAGCCACATCTATGCTCCGCTCGAACATGCCGAGTGGCACGGGTTCACTCCCACTGACATGGTTTTCCCTTTCTTTTTATGGATTTCCGGGGTTGCCATGACGCTTTCGTTCGCCCGGCGCAAGAATGGTGGGGCTGACCGCGGTAACCTGCTTCTCCATACGGCTCGCCGAGGCGCAACGATCTTCGCCATCGGCCTTCTACTCAATCTCATCCCAAAGTTTGACTTCGCTCACGTTCGCATCCCCGGTGTGCTGCAACGGATCGGTATTTGCTATTTCTTCGCCACGCTGATTTATCTGTACACCTCAAGACGGGGTCAGATCCTCGCTGCCGTCGGGCTCTCGACTCTCTACACAGGGCTCATGTTCTTCTATCCCTTTCCCGGGGCGACAGCTGACCGTTGGAGCATTGATTCCAACGCCGCGCGATACTTTGACGGGATTGTCCTTGAAGGGCACATGTGGAGCAAGACCAAAGTTTGGGACCCGGAAGGCGCACTCTCCACCATCCCCGCTATCGTGACCATGCTCTGCGGTATTCTTGCCACACAATACCTGAAGTCAGGGGCGATCCTCACGTCCATAGGGCTGCTGCTGAGCCTGGTGATCCCGATCAATAAAAGCCTCTGGACCCCCAGCTTCGTCCTTGTCATGGCGGGCTTTGCTTCAATGATCTTTGGGGCACTACAGTGGTGGATTGACGAGAAAGCAAACCGCAAGGGCTGGAAGCTCTTCGAGATCTATGGCACCAACGCGATCGTTTCCTTTGTCCTGTCCGGTGCCATCGCACGCATCCTCGCAATGACTGGGACAGGCAAGCTCATCTTTGATCAACTCTGCATGATTGCATCACCAATCAATGCTTCGCTGCTCTACGCCCTCTTGAACGTGGCCGCCTGCTTCAGCGTGGTGTATCTGCTCTACCGGAAGCGAATTCTGGTCCGCCTCTAAGCCAATACCAAAGGGCGAATCCGAAGACCGGGCAAGCGGTCGCAACCCAAAAAGCAAGCTCGTAGTTCTTTTGATCAAAATAGCCGCCAAAGATGGGGGCAGTGATGGCCGTCAGGGCGGAAAAGCTGCCCGCCCCAAGCCCTGCAATCAAGCCAGCGCGGCCGTTGCCGAAGACGCTGGTTGCATAAGCAATGCCACCGACAATAAAATTTCCCGTCACAAACATAGCCAGAAACAACTCAGCCATGAACCAGGGCAAGCTCGTGATCGTTGTCGCCATTGCCAGTGGCAGGCTGAGGAAGACTCCGATCAAGAAAGCGCGTCGGCAGGCTTCTTCCACGCTCGTACCGCGCTTCACAAGCCGATCAATCCACCAGCCCCAGAAGAAGTAACCGCATTCCCACCCGAGAGGAGGGATCCACAGCACTGTACCCAGTTCGCGCTGACTTAGATGAAAGACTTGAGACAGATAGAGGCCAGCCATGTAGAGGATGAAGCCCAGAGGCACAGCCCCAAGCGCATAGGCGGCAACAAAGGCGATTACCCGGCGATCGCGCCAGACAAAGTCAGTTGCTTCCACTTTCGGCGTCATCGCGAGATCAGGCCGCTCGCACAGTGCCCACCACCAGATCAGCCACAGGATTCCAGCGCCGCCCGTGATCCAGAAGGCCATCCGCCAGCCGTAGGCAAGCGCGATTGGGGTAACGATGAATGGTGTCAGAATCGCCCCCAGTGATCCGCCCGAATAGCTTAGAGCAATCCCGCGAGACCTGCGCTCCGGCTCGAGCGTCTGCATGACGGTTCTCAGGGAACCGGGGAAAGTAGCGCCCTCACAGAAGCCCAGCCCTGTGCGCAGAATTCCGAAGCTCAAAAGACCTCCGGCCATCCCGTGAAGGGCGCTGGCAATGCTCCATCCTGCCACCGCCAGCGTCATCCCTTTCTTTACACCCAGACGGTCCAGTAGCATTCCCCACAGCGGGTTTCCCAACATATAGGCATAGGAAAACGCAGCAACAATCCAACCGTACTCGCGTCCGGTAAGGCCTGTTTCTTTCTGGATTGTGGGGATCAGGACGGCGATGGCATTACGGTCGATATAGCTGATCGTTGAAACCAGCATCATCGCCAGTGCCGGCGTCCACACTCTGGCTAGTTGCGACAATCTTCGATTCTATCCGCTTCATCCGGCAATTCTGTCGTTTCGTCGGAATTTTGCACAACTGGCCGCGAGTTGGCGGCAAACTCGACTCATGAAGCCAAGCAACATCCTGCTCACTGCAGCCGCTATCCTGTCCTTCTCGATTACAGCCCTCCACAGCCAACAGCGTTTTGACCACTTGGTTCGAGGCGACTTCTTCGCCGGTTTTGCTGGGAATGCCGAAGCTCTCGAGCGCGCCATGAAGGTCACCGAAGAGACCCTCAAAGAAAACCCCAATCATGCAGAAGCCCTCGTCTGGCATGGCGCTGCGCACTTTTACCAATCGGGTCAATTGATGGGCAAAAAGGATTTCGCCAAAGGCATGGAACTCTATGGCCGCGGCATCACGGAAATGAACAAGGCAGTGGAGCTCGAGCCGAAAAATGTGGGTGTTCGCATTCCTCGTGGTGCCGTCCTCTCGGCAGGAGCAAGAAGTATGCCCCCACAAATGGCCAAGCCGCTCTTTGAGTCGGTGATCGACGACTACTACACTGTCTATCAGATGCAGGAGAAATATCTCGACAAGCTGGGCACTCATCCCAAGGGCGAATTGCTCTTCGGCCTCGCCGACAGTTTTAGCCGGATTGGTGCAACCGAGAAGGCAGACTATTTCTTTGCCGAACTGCAAAAAGCACTCCCGAATAGCGCCTACTCCAAGCGTGCCGACAAGTGGTTTGAAACCAAACAACCACTGCCTGCCGCCCAGGCAACCTGCATCGGCTGCCACACTGGCAGATAGCTTATGATTGAGCTCTCCAAACTCTTACTAACCAACCTCGGCGTTGCGGTTATTATCGTCATGGTGATTGCAGTAAATCTTCGCAATCCCAGGCTGGAGAATTTACTCTGGCCTGGATCGATCTCGTTTACCTACTCAACCGTCATCGGCCTCCTGTCCTGGTGGATCCTGCCAAAGGTTGCACCTAAGCTTGCCGAAAGCTCATTTTTGCGCTGGGTTCAGCTCTTGTTGTTACTATCCGTCATTGCGATCTCGGGCGGCACGGTCGCCTTCCTCTTCATGACCTTTCAGCCCTTCATTCGCATGCGCATCGACTACATCCCTTCCATGGTGCTCTGCCTGATTTTCACTCTTGTCATCGGCTCTATCTCCTATCTGATCGAAGACGCCCGGCACCGCATTCAGGCCTCAAGCCTCCAGCTACGCACCCGCGAACTCGAACGTGAACGGGCACTAAAGGCCGCAGCAGACGCAAAACTGCAAAGTCTCGAATCGCGAATCCATCCCCACTTTTTATTCAATACGCTGAACTCCATTTCGAGCCTGGTGCGCTCAAACCCGTCCGAAGCCGAAGCACTGATTGAGCGTCTGGCCGCCCTCTTGCGCTTCTCGCTTGACCGCCACGGCAATCTGGTAAGCCTTGCCGACGAGATCCAGATCACACGAGACTATCTCGATATCGAGAAGGCCCGCTTCGGAAATCGTCTTCACTACAGCTTCGAGATCCCCGAGGATTTACTCTCGTCGCTGGTACCTGCAATGTCGCTTCAAACCCTAGCCGAGAACAGCGTCAAGTATGCCGTTGGCACGCAGCGCCAGGGAGCTGAAATCCACGTTCGGGCACGGCGTAATGACAAAGGGATCGAACTTGAAGTCAGCGATACCGGCCCTGGCTTTTCACCCGACAGTCTGCCCAGTGGGCATGGGCTGGACACGCTAAAGCAGCGTCTTGATTCCCATTTCGGCGAGGCCGCTTCGTTGTCAACACGAAGGTTGGATCCAGGCATGGAGGTGGCCTTCCGAATCCCGTGCTAACTGCCTACCTGTTGGATGATGAACATCTCGCTATTGAGCGTTTGACCCGCATGCTTGGGGCAGACCCGCGCATCCAGATCCTCGGCGCGTCCAAGGACCCGGTCGATGCAATCGAACAAATTGATGTGTTGCGGCCAAACCTGCTCTTTCTCGATATCCAGATGCCTGAGCTTGATGGCTTCGCCGTGCTGCGGCGTTTGGCCCACCAGCCGCTAGTAATCTTCACTACTGCTTATGATCAATATGCGTTGCAGGCCTTTGAGACGAACTCCATTGGCTACTTACTCAAGCCTGTCGAATCGGCAAAGCTCACTCAGGCGATTACCAAAGTAGAAGCCATCCGCGGCGGCCAGCAACCCACACCTGATATTGCCAAGCTATTGAACCAGCTCTCCACCAAACTAACCCCTGTCTATCCGGAGCGCATCAGCTCCAAGACCGGTGATCGCACCGAGTTTATTGATCTCTCTCGCGTCACGCATTTCTACGCTGAAGACAAGCTCACCTTCGCGGCCACAGAATCAAAGAGCTACTTCATCGATCAGACGATTGCTGAACTGGAGACCCGCCTAGACCCAGCGCGCTTCTTCCGCATCCACCGCTCGACGCTGGTAAACCTTGCCTACGTCGCAGAGCTTTACACCTACTTTGGGGGCAAGCTCATGCTACGCCTCAAGGACGCAAAGAAGACTGAACTCACCACGTCCAAAGACCGTGCTCGCGAACTCCGCGACAAGCTCGGGCTCTAGTCGGCGCGCACTAGCGTTTTGGGACCAAACGTCTAAGCAAGCGTCGGCAAATTTGTACGCGCGTAATCAATGCACTGCTGGTTCAGTTTGTCCTCAAGCGCAAGTGTCTGCTCGGGCGTAAGCCCGGCGGTACGCGGCAAAGGCTTCTTCGGCGGATGGTTGCGCACGTAGGCAATCAGTTTGGCAAGGTCCTGCGGCGGCACAGGACTCTTCTGGTCATAGACTTTCCAATATTGGTCTGTGAAGATGGGCACTTTCAAAGGGTCGCGAGTCAGCATCTCAAGCTGAAACAGCATTTTCGGGTCCTTCTTCTGAAAGTGGTTGACAACTGCTTTGAGATCAAAATTTCCTTCGCCCAGCGGCACCTCTGATAGCAAAATACCCTCATCGTAGAAGTCCACGCCGATATCCTTGAAGCTGACAAAGATCGTATAAGGCTCAAGCGTATCCATCGTCTGTTCCGGGGTCTCGATCAGCGACACGCTGTTCACCATGTCAAGACAGATGCCCACATATTCGCTTTGTGTCGAGCGAACCCACTCCACCATTTCATCCGAGCGCCAGCCCTTATGATTCTCGATAGCAAGCTTCATCTTGTACTTGCGTAAGATCGGCTCAGCCCGCCGAACCGCCGCCCTGCACGTGGCATCAAAAGCATGAAACTCGGCGACATTTTTGAACTGCTCATAACGGCGGCCAGAGAACGGGTCATGCACGCAAACAACGCGGCCATCCATTTCTGAAGCAGCCTTGACTGCAATCTCGTACTTGGGCAAATCAGCATCCGTGCGCGGAGTGCGAACCAGGATAGTGGCCCGCATGTCGTACTTGTTCAACTGTGATGCGATCTTCTTGATATTGGCTGCGTCGAGATCAGGAGTGAAATTGGTATGCGCTGCTCCAAGCCCCATTTTGTGGCAGTACTCGATGATGTCCCAATCCTTGCCCATGGCCTTGGTGCGGGCGGTGAGCCCAGGCCCGGCCGAGCCCATATTCTTGAGTACTTTAGCTGGAGCGGCGGCGGAAGCGAGTCCTGCCGCTGCGATGCCTGTGAGTGCGTTTCGTCTGGTCATTGGTCTTGCGACGATTGTATATCCACTCTCAGTGGATGACCAGCGCTGCTTCCTGCTGAACTTTGGTTGGTTTGTGGTGTGCCCAGCGGTGGGCTGCTGGCCGCTGGACATACTTTGGGTGCTGGTTGTTTTAAACGTATCTGGCAAAATGTCAAAGAGCTGGCCCGGCGTTGTTTGGGACTGTCCCGGGCGATGGGTTGAGGGTGATAGTTGGACGCTGATTTAGACAGCGAAGGATAAACGGTCCCGGATGGATTTGGTTTCGTTGTTGAATTTTTTGTCGCGCATGGAATAGAAGCGGCTGAGAATGCGATGGAAGAGATTGCAGAGGCGGAGTTCGTAGACCTCCATACGGGCAAAAGAGGGTGTCTGTTGTTCCATCCGTTCGAAGGCGAGGGCGGAGATTTCCGCTGGGGTAGGCCGCGGACCGGGGCGGGGTGTGCACTCTTGCACGACAGTATCGATTGTGGCGTTGATACGTAGCTGGATCATCTTAGTGACGCGACGGCGGCGCCAGGCAATAGCGATCATTTGTTCGACGAGTTCGAGCTCAGAAGGTGTGGAGGGTTGGAATTCTTCGACAAAGCTGGCCGAGACATTTTCGAAAACCTGTGGGTCTTCGGTTGAGAGGAGGAATTTGTCGCTGTAGCTGCCGAGTTTCATCGCATTGAGGCAGGATTTGAATTTGCCTTCGCGGGTTTTGGGGCCGGTACACTTTTTGGCATTGGCGCGGTTAGCGGCAAGGGCGGCATCGGACATGGTTTTCTTGCGTGGCTGCAATTCTACGTTCGAGGGCACGGTTGATGGATCGTTGGTAATATTCAGGTCTTCATTCAGATCGTTGTTCATTGGGTTCACTCCTGACCAGAAATTAGCAGGCGGGAAGATGGGCTTAATGTTTGCGCCGGGGTAGTTTTAATTGGAATCAGTGGGTTAGCTGGAAAAGAAACCTGAAAATTCCTGTGAACCGCTTTGGACTTAATGTTGTGGATCTTTGATTGTGGGGGGCTGGGGCCGGCATAAAGCCTTAACAGGACGATGGGATTGACGGCTTTGAAATTGACCTGTCCCTTGCGGTTTTTGGGTAAATTTGAGGAGTGGCAGGGATGAGGAATGGAGAAGTAGCATTGGAGAGGAGGAGGGTAAAGACTCTTGATTGCACCTGAGTTAGCTACGGGTATGGAATCCTGGAGAGAAGAAGCCCGGTAAGGCGAGTTGGTGGGTGACTCCGCAAAAGACTGCAAAAATCCCAATAAAAAGCACAGTGACTAGGCAGGCTGTCCCGCTTTCCAACTCAACTCAATGTTCTTGCAAATCCTGTGGGGGGGCCGCCTGCAAGTGCGGCTGCCAGAAAGCCAAGACTATCGCTTGCCCATGCGGGGATGGGTGCAAGTGCGTCCCTCCATGCAACTGCAAGAATTCGTAGTCACCAGCGACAACGCTGCGTATTGCGACCTTGCCCCCGGCTCACCGGGCAGTCAGGGAAGCAATACGCGGCGTAAACTCATCTCACCTATCTTTTCGCAGGATTGCGATGATCTCGCTTGCTCCCGCTCCCGTCTTCCCAACGGTGAAGCCCTTCAATTCGTAACCTTGAGTGCCTGCCTCGTGCAATTCCTTCTCCATCGTTGAGGCTTTCGTCGCGGCCAGCAGCCGGTAGGACCCACTTGGCTTCGCGACCCTTGAAGCATCGAGTTCCATGATGACAACCACTTCTTTACCGCCCACTGCTGACTCGAAGACGGTCTGATCGACAAACGAATAGCCCTGGTCTGCCAATTGTTGGATTTCGGTTTGCATCGTTGCGGTCTTGCCTGTTGCCAAAAGTTTGTACTGGCGCGCTTGCCAGCCTGCTGCAATGGGCTCTTTCACCATCGCTACGATGACTTGCCCTCCATTGGAGACCTTGCCACCCATCACCCTACTAAAGCGGTAGCCATCGGAAGCTGCTTCATTTAACTCTTTTTCCATCGTGGATGTCTTGGACGTTGCGAGCACTCGATACTCAAACGAAGGGTTTGCCGCGTTTGCGCAAAGGCTCATTACCAGGGCTACGCCGATGACCGCAAGGGCCTGAGCTGTGCTCAGTTTTCGATGACTCTGGAACTTTGCATTTTTGAACATTCAATTTCCTCTTTTTCTGATCTGCCGTTTAATCCGTGTATGAAATACACAGATAAGTGTATGGTATACACAGTAGTCTGTCAATATTTTTCTATAAGGGAGTGAAATGGCAGCAAGTACTGGCAAGAAGGACGAAAAGAGAAGCCAGACAGGCGGGGAGCTTCGAAGGCGAAGCGGCTTGCTTTGGGACACGCAACAACGGCCGGGCCGGGGGCCGAAACCGATGGTGAGCCGTGCTGAGGTGGTAGCGGCGGCGATCCGCATTGCCGACGGCGACGGCCTGGCTGCGCTAACGATGCAAGCGGTTGCAGAACAGCTCGGGTTCACGACGATGGCTCTCTATCGCTACTTTCCAAACAAGGAAGCGCTAATCGATGCGTGTGTCGACGCGGCATTGGGCACACCGCCGCAACGGAGCGGCCCAAGAGAGGGATGGCGCAAAGAAGTAAAGCATTGGGCCTATGCAAAGCGGGCGATGTTGTGTTCGCGGCCCTGGCTGGCCGAGCTACCCTTTGTTGCCGCCCCGCATGGGCCCAACTGGCTGAGCTGGCATGAAGCCTTCTTGCAGACTATTGCCGGCACAGGGCTCAGCCCCGAAGACATGATGGATGTACTCAGTGTGGTTCATGGGTACGTGTCGGGAAGCTCAGATACAGCGATATCACTGGCGAGAGCCACGTCGCGGGGCATCTCGTTTGAGGAGTGGGCGCAGGCGGTAAGCTTAGATCTTTGTCGTGCGATCAACGACCCGCGGTATCCGATCTTGTCCGCCATTCTTTCATCCAAATCAGGCGGTATATCAGAGGGTTCGCCGTTGCCGGCTCGCGGTGGCCGTCCGCGAAGCATGGACGAGAGTTTCGATTTCGGACTGGAGCGTGTGCTGGACGGCATCGAGCACTACATGGATTCTTTGAAAGCGCAGTGAATGTATGAGCTCGAAACGGATCTGGATAATTGTGATTGGGTTGCTGGCTTTGACCACAGGTGGAATCTTCGTTTATGAACGAAGCCGCGTAGGTCCAGGGGAGGTAAAGCAGGCAGAGGGTTCTGGAATTTCCTTAGGATACGAAATCGTAGGCGAGTATCCGCACGATTCCGGGGCTTATACACAGGGCCTGATCTACCTTGATGGATACCTCTACGAAAGCACCGGCATCACCGGGAGATCGTCACTGCGCAGGCTTCGTCTGGAGACAGGCGAAGTGATTCAAAAGCGCGCAGTGAATCCTTCGCGACTTTGGCGAAGGCCTCACCGAGTGGCGTGGCAGGCTGATCCAGTTGACTCCAAGAAAGAGGAGCAGTTCGCCGATATGGCACCTGCGCGCCTTGTTCGAGGACATTCAAAGACATTTTGGAGACGGCGTGGGCGTAACTTACGACGCTCACTCACTTGAGCCAAAGTCTGGTTTTACTTACCCAGGCGGAGGATGGGGGCTCACTCATGACGATCACCAGCTCATTCTGAGCGACGGTTCCTCGAAGCTGCGATTTCTCGATCCCGAGAGTTTTGGCGAGATGGGTAGTCTGGAAATCTTCGACGGCGACAAACCAGTGACAAATCTGAATGAACTTGAGTTTGTCGACGGCAAGATCTATGCCAACGTTTTGCCGCAGGATCGAATCGCAATCATTCAGTCGGATACCGGTCAGGTGACAGGCTGGATCGACCTGGGGGAACTGAAAGCTCGGATGCAGCCACTTCCCAACGCACCTCTGCGTGCCGTCATGAATGGCATTGCCTACGACGCTGCGAGGCGCAGACTGTTCGTAACCGGCAAACTCTGGCCCAAAGTATTTGAGATCCGGGTTACTTTTTAGGAAAGTCTTGCCACACATACTCGAGCGCGAGGGGCAGTGTTTGCGCCTTCACGCTGCGGTCGCAGTGGGAGGCGTTGCGGGCGAAGACGAACTGGTAGGGATAGCCCTTATCAGTAAGCACCATCGCCATTTTCTCGTTGGCCAAAACCCAATCGTGATAGGCGTCGCGCGTGCTGAGGTTGTCGCGATCACTAACGTGCATCCAGATGCGAAGCGGCTTCTTGGGGCTGTTGGGAATGATGGATTCGTGGAAGTCCCAGGCGCCATGCGGGGTTTCGGCATTGGCGGGCCATTGTTGATAAACGTAGGTGCCGGAATAGCTGAGCACGCGATGGTAGAGGTCAGTGCGATACCAGGCCATGGCCATGGCGGCCGAGGCTCCAGAACTACAGCCCATCGTGGCGCGGGCGTTGGGGTCTTTGGTGAGCTTGACGTTGGCTTTCTGCTCCACCAGCGGCAACACTTCGGTTTCGACGAACTGCGCGTAGAGGCCGGACATCGTGTCGTACTCGAGGCCGCGCTGGCTGCCCTGAGCATCGCCGCTGCCATTGGCAATAGAAACAGCGATCATGACGGGCACACGTTTGGCAGCGATCAGATTATCGAGTGTGGTGAAGAGCATGCGGTCTGGCCCATCGGCACCAACGATGAGGGGCGCGACGGTGCCGGGTACGTATTGCTTGGGAACATAGACGGCGACCTTGCGGCTGTAGGGCTTGGGAGAGCTTTTCACAAGAAGCTTGCTGGGGTCGGCAGGGTCGGGTACGCCAAAGGTGCCGGGTTCACGGGCGATGCCGAGATAGATCTTGCTATCTGTCGATTCCATGGTGAACTCGATGATCTGGCCTTGGGGGACGCTTTCGTTGACTACTGTTTCTGGGGCTGCTGGATGCGTGGGCCCGATGATAAAGTTGCTGTTCTGCTTTGGCGTCGGCACGTTGCCGTCGGGAAGTTCTTTGGCCTTGACGTAACCGGGGGTGTTGGGGTCTCGTGTGGGAGGCTGGGGCCGGGCAGATTTAGCCGGGGGTGGGGCGGGTGCTTGTTGGGCGAAGGCGAAGGTGCAAAGCAGAAAAAGCAGATGGATCGGACGAAACATCCCACGATCTTATCGCATAGCTTGGCATGCCTGTGGTCAGGCCGTTTTGGCGCTTCTTGTCGTGCTTAGGAGTTGGGTTAACGCGCCCAGGCTGGTCACAGTTGTGTGTCCGTCTATGGAGAAGCTGTCGTTACCCGGATACACGACGAAGCGCTTGGCGGGGTTCAGGTCGCTGCAGGCAGAATGAAAGCCTTTGCCTAGAGTGGGCGCAGGGCTTCGCTTGACTTCCACAGCCCATAGCTTGCCTCCGGGCAATGTGAGCACCAGATCTAACTCGGCACCGTGTGAGGTGCGGTAGTAGTGAGCTTCGGTGCCATCGGGGGCCGCCGCGATAAGCGACTCGATTACAAAGCTTTCCCAGGTTTGGCCCACCACCGGGTGGCCCAGTAGCTCTTCTTTATCTCTGATCCCCAGCAGCGCGTGTGTGATCCCGGTATCGCGAATGTAGACCTTGGGCGATTTTACCAGTCGCTTACCGGCATTGCCATGCCAGGCCGGAAGACGGCGTACCAGCAGCAGATCTACCAGAAGATCGAGATAGCTGGCCACGGTCTTGCCGTCCACTCCCAAGCTGCGGGCGAGGTTAGCAGCGTTCAGGATCTGGCTCTGGTTGTGAGCGAGCATGGTCCAGAACCGGCGCAGTGTCTCTGCAGCAATGCGGGGAGCAAATTGTGATATGTCGCGCTCAAGGTAGCTGCGGATGAAGTTGCGCCGCCATTGCAGGCTCAGGTCTTCTGTGTCGGCCAGAAAGCTAAGCGGAAAGCCTCCTCTGACCCAAAGCGATTCGATTGCCTGCGAATCAATTTCGCGCGGCTGCAGCGGGCCAAGCTCCAGATAGGAAATGCGGCCAGCCAGAGATTCGCCACTTTGGCGCATCAGGTCGAGCGATGCAGAGCCTAAGAACAGAAAGCGCCCATTGCCTTTGCCGCGGCGGCGGCCTTGATCGATGATGCCACGTAGAGGCTGGAAGATTTCTGGCAATCGATGCACTTCATCCAGGATCACCAACTTGTTTGCGTGAGAGGCCAGATAATCTGCGGGGTAGCTCAGCTTGGCACGGTCCCCGGCATCCTCCAGGTCCAGATAGACAGAGGGCTGAAGCTCACCGATGTCCAACGCAAGCGTGGTTTTGCCAACCTGACGCGGCCCGAGCAAGACCACAGCCGGGGAGTTGCTGAGGAGGTATTGGAGTCGCGAGGTAAGATTTCGATGAAACATGTGTGTAATTGTGGAGGCTGCCTCCAGCTTTACACGGAGGATCAAGAATTACAAGCGTTTCATGTGCGTCCGAGTGGTTTATCCGTGTAAGTGTGGAGGTTACTTCCAGATTTGCACGGATGATTAGTTCGCCCTAAGAACTTGCTGGGGGTCGAGCGTTGCGGCGCGATAGGCGGGGATGGCGGCGGCAACCAGAGCTGCTACGAGAAGGATCGCTGCTGTGGTGATCCAGATGACAGGGTTTCCCGGCTCAATCTCGAAGAGATAAGCGTGCATGCCCTGTCGGAGGCTATAGCTTAAGATTGCCCCTAACGCTATACCTGGAAGGGCTAGACCCACTGCGAAGCGGAGAATCTGCAACTGGATGTTTTTGGCTGTTGCCCCGAGTGCTAAACGGATGCCGATTTCTTTACGGCGTAGCTGCACCGTGTAGCCCAGCAGACCGGCAATACCGGTTGCTGAAAGGGCCAACGCAAAAGCGGCGAAGCCTGCAAGGAGGATTGCCAGAGTGCGATCGGTTGCCAGGAGAGAGTGGAGAACTTCTTCGGGGCTGCTGACTTTGAGGAAAGGCCGGCGGCCTGCCTCGCTGCGTATAGCCGCCGTTACCAGTTCACGGATCGGCGCGGCTGGCCCAGTGTGGTGAACAATCAACGACATGCCACGGGCTGTTTGAGAATCCCAGTAGTTGGTATAGATTGTGGGCGGGGCGGCATCACGCACGTGCGTGTATTTGGTGTCGGCAGAGACACCGGTAATCACCAGCCAATCGCCTTGGTTGAAACGCAAACGCTGGTTGAGTGCAGCTTGTGGAGTGTTGAAGTAGCGGCGGGCGAAGTTCTCTGTGACGATTGCCTGCTTTTGACCCTGCTGGCCGCGCGATGAAAAATCCTGCCCTGTAATCAACGGGACGCCCATCGAAGCAAAATATCCATCGGTGATGTGATGAACCGTCGTCATCGATTCGTTGGCGCTGAGATTGGGGTGTGCCGGCATTTCGATAGAGCTCATCTGCAGGCTTCCTGCCAAGGGGATGTTTACAGTCCAGGCAGCAGATTGAATGCCCGATTGTTTGCGCAGAAGATCGAGGAGATTGGCCTGGATTTGCGGGATACGTTCTTTAGGGACTTGCGCGTTGATGAAGTCTGGCGAGAAGAAAAGGGTCTGGTCGCGGTTGAGGCCGGTGGGTGTCTCAAGCAATGAACGGAGGGAAATCAACATCAGCGAAGCCCCGCCCAATAACGTCAGCGTGAGGGCAAATTGCAATACGACGAGGCCAGAGCGGAGGCGCGTGTGTGCACGGGCAGCCGTGCGTTGTTGCGATGCTTGCGCGATGGCTGAATTTGCAGGGAGCCAGCCAGCAAGGCCCATCACGGCGGTTAGCAGTAGCGCGAGGAAGGCCACTACATTCCAGTTCAGGT
>JBKJUN010000578.1:0-5502 GCA_046590555.1 Bryobacter sp.
ACCCTCCCGCGCAACACGATCAAAATGCGGAGTCTTCAGCCACGGCACTCCAAAGAACGACGCATGACGATTCGACCAGTCATCGGCGATAAAGAAAACAATATTTGGGCGACGGCCACTCTGCGGCGTGGCAATACTGCAACCAGCCATCAATGCGGCAGAACTACGAATGAAGTTGCGACGAGAAATCGGCATCCCCGATATTCTATGCCCTAAGCCTTAACGCTGCGCCCCCAAATATTCCGATACCGACCGGTACATGCGGTCTTTATAGAGTCTGCCCCCGTCTTCAACCGGCGCAGACCAGTTGTAACTCCAGGAGTCTCCGGTGCTCTTCATGTACTCCGCAATCCGTTCCTCAAGGCGAGGAATCACAAACGCACGCGCAGACTCATCCCCAATCAGATTCTTCCGCTGATACGGGTCAGCTTCAAGATCAAAGAGCACCCAGGGCTTGTCGATATAGCGGGCATACATGTAGCGATCCGTTCGAACCCCGCGCCAGCCAGCCGCCGTACCATCCCCGGCATAAGGCCCAAAGATCTGGAAGAACGCATCCTTGCGAGTCTTGTTCGTCTTACCCTGCACCGTCTTCGATAGATCCAGCCCTTGAAAGCCTGCCGGTACATTCACGCCGCACAGCCCAAGAGTCGTCGCCGGAATATCGATATGCGAGAAGAGATTGTCATTCAACCGGCCCTGCTTCATGTAGCGCGGATAGTGAACAATCCCGGGCACCCGAATCGATTCCTCATAAGGCTTACGCTTAAGTCTCAACCCATGCGACCCCAGCATGTCCCCGTGATCCGAGAAGAAAAACAGTGCCGTATCTTCTGCATGTCGCGATTGAGCCAACGCCTTCCGCAGCCGCCCCACCTGATCGTCAACAGCCGTGCAAGCCGCATAGTACCCGGCAAGATCCTTCCTGCTAACGCCACGCTCCACTTCTTCATAATTCGCCCGCACACGAATCTTGTTCGGGTCAAAGCGCTTCATGTATTCCTCAGGCGCACCATAAGGATCATGAGGCGGCCCCGGAGCCACCATCAAAAAATACGGCTGATCGGAGTTCTTCTGCTGGTCCAAAAACTCCAGCGCAAGATCAGTCCAACCCTCCGCCTCAAACTTGCCCATCTCGATCGGCTTGGCATCATCGCGAAAGTACTGCGCTTTAAAATGATCATGACTGCATTGGTTGGCCGCCCAGTAGTCAAAGCCCAGACGCCGCTCCCCAGGAGGAATAAACCCAGGCATGCGAGGCCCACCATCCAGATGCCACTTGCCAATAAATCCAGTGCGATATCCAGCCCCCCGCAACGCTTTGGCAATCGTATTCGAGTTCTCGTTCAGCCGAAGATCGTTCGCCGTCATGCCATTGGCATGACAGTATTGCCCCGTCATCAGAATGGCCCGCGCAGGACAACAAACAGGGGTATTGGCAACCGTGTTGCGAAACTGCAAGCCATCTTTGGTTAGCCTGTCGAGATGCGGAGTCTGCGCATTCTCATCCCCCATGGACCCCAGCGCCTGCCCCCGCCACTGATCCGGCATGTACCAGATGATATTCGGCTGTTTCGGTTTCGATTTCGAAAGCAACAACCCCGGGGCACTCCCCAACAATGCACGTCTCGTCAGCATGACCTGATTCTCCTTCAGAGGTGGGGACGTGGCACACTCCACAGAACTACCAGCACCAGCTTAAACTATCACCTCAGCGGAATGACATATTCGTCTCGGCTGGATACCACCTTGACACTATTGCGCAAGATCGCTATAAATGGTTAAGTCCTGAATTCTCATAGGGCTATATCAGTTTCAAGGGGTCTACATGAATCAAATTCGCCACAAGAGCCTGGTGCTCTTCGCCGCGACCATGCTGATGCTCGCGCTATCCGTAGCGCCGGCTGCAGCTCAAGTACTTTACGGATCGATCACCGGTACGGTGGAAGATCCTTCTGGCAGTGTCGTTCCTGGCGCAAAGGTAACCGCAACCAACACCGGCACTGGCCAGGTTTTTGAGGCAGTTTCCGACGCTAACGGAAACTACACCATGCTCAATCTTCTTCCCGGTTCCTACGATCTGAAGCTCACTCAACAAGGCTTCAAGTCAGTCTCCCGCACCGGCGTAAGCATCACACCTAACGTTGTCACCCGTACCAACTTCCGGGTCGAAGTCGGCGCACTCAGCGAGCAGATCACTGTCGCTGCTGACGCTATGGCACTGCAGACCGATAAGGCCGACACGCACTCAGAAATCACCGCACAGGCTGTGAAGACGTTGCCGCTGCCGAACTTGCGCAACTACCAGAGTCTGATCAACCTTGTTCCTGGCGCAACCCCGGCATCACTCCAGAACTCTATCACCGATACACCGATGCGTTCCTTGCGTACCAACATCAATGGCACCAATGCAAACAACAACGTAACCCGTATAGACGGCGCGGCTTCGGTCAACCTCTGGTTGCCCCACCACGCTGGTTACGTCATGCCTGCTGAAATGCTTGAAACGGTAAACATCACCACCACCAACGGCGATGCCGAACAGGGTATGGCCGGTGGCGCATCCGTGACGCTTGTCACCAAGTCTGGCACCAACCAATTCCACGGCAGCGCCTTTGAATTTCATGACAACCAACGCCTGCGCGCCCGCAACTTCTTCTTTACCCCCACCACCGTAAAGCCTGTTCGTATCTACAACAACTTCGGTGGCACCATCGGCGGCCCGATCGTGAAGAACAAGCTCTTCTTCTTCTACTCCTACGACAACACCAAGCAGCGTGATGGTGCCTTCGGCCGTTATTCCGTTCCCACCGACGACATCCGCGCTGGTAACTTCAGCAACACTGGCACAATTATTTACGACCCGCAGAGCAGCCCAATTGTAGCCAACCGCACCCCCTTCCCCGGCAACATAATCCCGGCCAACCGTATCAGCCCGATCGCTCAGCGCATTCAGGCTTTTTATCCCCGGGCCAATATTGCCGGTGAATCACAGAACAACTATGCCATCGGCGCAACTCCTCAGTTCAACCGTATGTACAATGACGGGAAGATTAACTACAACCGCAGCACCCGTCACTCCATCTGGGGCCGCTTCGGTCAGATGGATGCTCTCGTTGGCGGTCGCGGTATCTTCGGCGACGGCGTCGGCCCTGCCCCCGGTTCAGACCCAGGCCTCGGCGATACCCGTGTTCGCAACACCTCCGCAGGCCATACCTACACCATCAGCCCGAACCTCTTGCTTGACGGCGTTTTCGGCTATCAGCGTCAAGACCAGGTTGTTCAGGGTCAGGACTTTGGCCAGGACTTCTCTGCGCGACTCGGCATCCCCGGCATTGGCGGCCCAGATCCTCGCCAACAGGGTATGCCCAACATCTCCATTAACGGCTACAACGGGTTCGGCGTTCCTGGATGGATGCCCCTCACCCGTATCGAAGAAAACTTTACCACCACACACACCGTGCGCTGGATCAAGGGCAAGCATAACTTCGCTTTCGGCTTCGACGGCGTTCTTTATCGCATGAACCACTGGCAGCCAGAACTCGGCGCGGGTCCCCGCGGTGCGTTCAACTTCAGCGGCGGTATCACCACCAACTCCGGCACCTTCAACAATTTCAATGGCTACGGTGCCTTCCTTCTTGGTGAATCCAACAACGTGCAGAAGAGCTTGCAGTACATTCTCGCTACCGCGCGTGAATGGCAGTTTGGCTTCTTCGCTCAGGATCGTTGGCAGGTAAGCCGCAAGCTTACAGTTAACATTGGCTTGCGCTATGAAAACTACCCTCTCATGGGCCGCTCCAACGGCAAGGGTATCGAACGTCTCGATCCTGAAACCAACATCGTCACCCTCGGTGGCCGTGGCAACATACCACGCAACAATGGCTTCACGGTAAACAAACTGATGTTTGCTCCGCGAATCGGTATTGCATACCGGCTCAACGACAACACGGTCATCCGTACCGGCTACGGCATCAACTACAGCCCGCTGCCCTGGTCACGTCCTCTGCGCGGCTTCTATCCGCTCACTGTGAACTTCGCCTTCGATGCTCCCGATGCAAACTCCTCTATTCGCTCCCTTGCTCAGGGTATCCCCCCCGTAACGGGTCCGGATCTTAGCACTGGTTCAGTCATTCTGCCTCCCGTAGCCGACATGCGTTCCCCTGTCTCTGGCCAGATCACTCGTGGCTATACCCAAAGCTGGAATTTCACCATCGAACGTAAGCTCCCCGGCCAATTCCTTGGTAGCGTTGCTTACGTCGGTACGCAGAGTGTCCACCTGATGGCTGACCGCGACATCAATTCCGGTCAGGTAATCGGCGCTGGTAACCCTGGCCGTCCTTACTCTTCCCGCTTTGGCCGTAACATCTCCACATTGCTGTGGGATGGTTACCTCAGTTCCCGTTACCACTCACTCCAGACCTCACTTCGCCGCTCCGCCAAGGGTCTTACTGTCCAGGGTGCTTACACCTGGTCCAAAGCCATTAACGCCGCTGACGATGAAGGCTGGCAGGGTGTCACCTACAATTGGGGTCCTGCATTCAAACGCAATATCGCCCCTGCTGGATATGATCGCCGTCATGTTCTCCAAATGGGTTATGTTTACGACCTGCCTTACGGCAAGGGCCAGAAGTTTGGCTCAAGTGCACCGAAGGCTCTCAACATGATCGCTGGTGGCTGGAGCATCAGTGGTATTACCGCTGCCTTCACCGGTACTCCGTTTACCCCGTCTTCACCTGCCGGCACTCTCAACCTGCCCGGTAATGCACAGACCCCGGATCAGGTCAACCTCACAGTTGGCCGTCCTGAAGGCATTGGCGCAGGCAAGACCTTCTACGACACCAGCGCATTCTCGCGCGTTATCCTCGCTCCTGGCGAAGTTGGCCGTTTTGGCTCAATGGGCCGTAACAGCCTCCGCAACCCTGGTTCATTCCGTACTGACCTCACGCTGGCAAAGAACTTTGCTATCACTGAGCGCGTCGGGCTGACCTTCCGCGCGGAAGCCTACAACTTCACCAATAGCCGTCTGTCGACTGGCTTCGCATCGACCGACGTAACCAACCCCAACTTCCTGCGTGTCTTGGGCGCCTCTGACGAACGTCAGTTCCGCTTGGTACTCCGCTTGCAGTTCTAATCAGGAAACCAATCCAAAACAAAGGCGGTTTGCTTCGGCGAACCGCCTTTGTTTTTTGCCAACATAGAATCATGCGCTTGCTTCTCATCCTCGCTTTATCAGTCGCGATTCGGGCGCAATCTCCGGCACAGGCAGAAAAGGCGAATCGCGCCAAGGCGCTCCTCGCAGAAAACAAGTTTGCCGAAGCCGCCACTCTCTACACCGAACTCGTCCAGCAACTCCCCAACAACCCCGGCCTCCTCCTCAACCAGGGTATGGCCCTCCACATGTCCGGTGCCGACGCCAAGGCCATCCCTCCGCTCGAAGCCGCTCTCAAACTAAATCCGAACATTCCCCCCGCGCTACTCTTCCTCGGTGCCAGCTACCTCCGC
>JBKJUN010000626.1:0-2859 GCA_046590555.1 Bryobacter sp.
ATGACTGGGACTGCTTTTTGAAATCCATGTCCTTGAGCAACTGATTGCACTTGACCAGGAGATGCTGCAGTTAGCGGTGGAAGAAGCAGACGCCAAGTACAATCAGTTGCTCAAGGACATGGATTTCAAAAAGCAGTCCCAGTCATCTGAAATGCGAATCTTGCAATTTACGATGGAACGCCACATGCGGCACCGGGATCGTCACAAGGCAGACTTAAAGAAGTTCACGGTCTTCGCTGCTATGGATGGGTTGGCTGTTGTTCAACCAGTTTTCCGTGGCTCAGAAAACGACACAATCAAGGTGGGTGACGTTGTAGCCCCTGGCCAAGTAGCGTTGAAGATTGTCGACCCGAAGAGTATGCAGGTGGAAGGCAACATCAACCAGGCCGAAGTGAGCCAGTTCCGTATCGGCGAGACGGCAAAGATCACTGTCGATGCATTCCCCGGCATGATCCTCAAGGGCCGCCTCTATTCAGTTGGCGCATTGGCCGTTGCGGGTGGCCGTCAGCAGAGCTATATCCGTACGATTCCGGTGCGTGTTGCAATCGAGGGCTTTGACCCGAAACTGATCCCCGACCTCTCTGCTGCAGCCGAAGTATTGACCGGAACAGGCGACGACAGGGCTGTGTTGATCCCGCGTGGTGCAATCCACGAAGAAGACGGCAAGACTTACGTCTTCGCCAAGCAAGGCGTCAATTTTGTAAAGCGCGAAGTTAAGACGGGCGACATGAATGACATCCAGATTGTGATTCAGTCTGGCGTTAACGCTGGTGAAGAAGTTGCGCTGAACTACTCGCAACCCCTTCCGCAAGTGGCTTCACGCTAATCCGGTAGCTGCCTTTGCCGCGACCCACAGCTACGCGCTCGACACCGGCGGAAGAATCCACGAGAAGTATTCCATTCGACCGCGAATGGAAGTGGATCGTATAGCCGCCATCATCCTGCGTCAATGCCTCTAGCCTCACATTCAAGTCGCGAATCCGTGTCGCTGGCATCTCGCTTGCGCGTTCGATATGCCACTGTCCTTCAGGCAGCAACAGCGACTCACCATCCGTCAGCGGCCATAGAATCCCGTTCACGCGGGCAGCACCATTCCAGCGCAATCGAGCCGGGCCCGTAAGCTTTACTTCCACCACGCCATCTGCCTGCTGCCAGGAAGCAACGCGTGCGGCAGCCAGGCCCAGGAGCGGCAGATCCACAGGGCGCAAGGAATATTCAAAGTACAGCGCGACCTGATTGAAGTTGGCTGATGCTTCGTGCACCAGTTGCGCGAGCTCCGCTCCAGTCTGCCGGCGCGTCGGATAAACATCCTGGTAGCGATCGACTATGTTGAGGTCGATCGAGAGGCGCTCCGGCTCTTGTGTCAGGCCTTCGTAGCGCTTGCGAATTTCGCGATAGCGTGACGGGCCAAGATGCCAAACAGTCGCAGGGTCTTCAATCATGAAGCCAGTTCCCTGCCCTTCGGTGCCACGTAAGAGACGAGCCGCATCAGCACCCAGGGCATCGCGCATTCGAGTGTCAAAGCGATCATCGATATGGGTCAGCACGATATCGAAATTGGGTTTCTCGCGACGCATCGTCTCGAGCTTGCTGAGCCAATCTGCCTGCAATCGCGCAGCAAGGTTGGCGCGATATTCAAGCAGCGTGGGTAGCCCCTCGCCTTTCAAATCATCGAGCGGATCACGGCCATGAAGCTCTCGATATTCAGCGCGAACATCGTCGTTGAATGGAGTAAATCGTGCAGGATTCTGGTGCCCCTCAAGAGACTCGAAGTAGAGTTCGCCGAGATTGACTCCGTCCCAATCAAAGCTCCGCAGCAGACTCAGCACGCTGGTCTCAGCCAGGGACGAACATTTCGAGTTGACCAGATTTGTGAGACGGCGCCAGTCTAAACTCGCCTCCATGCCAGAAGCCGTGCGCTCCCGGCATTCAGGATGATCGATCCAGAACCGTTCGCTCACATGCGGCAACTCCACCCATGCGTAAACCTGAATCAGACTCTCATGACAGAGCGAAATTAGCTTCGCCAGCCACTCGGCCCTTGCCTGACCGGCACCATCAAATTGCCAACTGGTGACATGGATTGCCCCCAATCCGGCGAGCTTCCATTGGGCAACAAGATAGGCAAGGTCTGCCCGCTGCCGAAAGCCTGCATCGAAGAAAGCCCATAGCCCCGTGCCACGCACTTGTCCTTTCAGTCCGGCTGCCAACAGAGCCTGCGGCAGGAACGGGTAGCGCTCATAACCAGACTGGCCAATCGAGGTCGCAGTCCACAGGATGGAGCCGCGTGTGAATCTACAAATGGCAAGAACCGGTGCACCACTCCAACGATCTTTTGCTCTCACCTGCCAGGCATCACTCAATTGGCTTCGAAGAATTTGTTCTTCCGATTCCCAGACGATGGGCAACTCGGGACTTGCGAGATCGCGGATTTGGCGAATCGATACCGTGGCATCGGTTGCGTCGATGCCGAAGTGTGCAGAGAGAGGAGAGAAACCCTCGATGATAATCTGCGTCCCGGAATCCAGTAAGGATTGAGCAGTTTGTGGACTCTCCTTGCCACCCAACCAGACTGTTTGTGCCTTGCCAGGCTGAGCCGCTACCTGCCCCAGAGAACGCAACACAGCACCCCATCCCGGCGCTGCACCGTCCAACTCAAAAGTTTGGGCATCTGCCGCGAAGCAGGCAAAAACCAAGGCACTAATAAGTAAGCGCATACCAGACTCCTGCTCGAAAATCGGTAAAGCGGCGGGCACGCGACGGATCGCCTTTCAACATATGCCGGCCATAGACAAAGTCAGCGAAAAGGTATAAGGATTTGGGCATACCCGGTGCGCGCCACCTCACGCCGGGGCCGAG
>JBKJUN010000743.1:0-3121 GCA_046590555.1 Bryobacter sp.
CAAATCCTTATTGGTCGCGCTCACCACGCGCACCTGAACTTTGATCGACTGCTCCCCGCCCACACGATGGAACTCCCCTTCCTGCAACACCCGCAGCAACTTCGCCTGGCTTGCCGCCGCAAGATCCCCAATCTCATCGAGGAACAATGTACCCCCATCGGCAAGCTCAAACTTCCCTCGGCGCAGAACTGTAGCCCCGGTAAACGCACCCTTCTCATGCCCAAACAGCTCACTCTCGATCAACTCATTCGGGATAGCCGCGCAATTCACCTTCACAAAAGGCCCGCCCGCAAAAGGGCTCGACTGATGAATATGGGCGGCCAGTAATTCCTTGCCCGTGCCAGACTCCCCAATCAGCAAAACCCGCGCATCTGATCGAGCTGCCAGACTCGCCTGTTCGATCGCACGCGTAAACGCCGGAGAGCTACCAATCATTCGCGGCCCGGATCCAAGCTGCTCCTTAAGTCGTGAATTTTCCTCCTTAAGCGATCGCTGCTCAAAGGCTCGAGCGATAGCAAGCAACACACGTTCCCGCGAAAGCGGCTTCTCCAGAAAATCAAAAGCGCCGGCCCGCACAGCCTCCACCGCATCCTGAATCGTCGCATGGCCCGAAATCATCAGCACCGGTGCCTCCGGCTGATTCATCAGCACCCGTTTCAACAGATCAATGCCATTGCCATCCGGCAGCCGCACATCAAACAAATACAGGTCCGCACGCGGAGCCTGCGCAAACGCTGTGGCACTCAGAAAGGTCGAGATCGCGTACCCTTCGCGTTCGAGAATCAGACGGAGGGAACGGCCGATATTTTCTTCGTCGTCAACGATAACGATTCGTTTTGCCATTGTGGATTCGCTTTCTTGAGTTGGATACGAAAGGCCGCGCCGCCAAGGGACCCAGTAACCAACTCAAGGTCACCTCCCATCACAACTGCGCTGCGTTTGGCGATAGACAGTCCAAGCCCCATGCCTGTCCGCTTAAACGAGATCGTGGGCTGAAACAATGTCTCCTGAGCCAGCAGACTCAAGCCCGGCCCCGAATCTTCGACTGTAATTTCGAAGTGGAAATGCGTACACTGCGTACTTACCTGGATCACGCCTGCCGCATGAGCCGCATTCTCAAGCAGGTTCGTAAGAATCCCTCGCAAAAGATCAGGGTCAGCCGTAGCCCAGCACTCTTGAGCCTCCAGACGCTTCCGGTAAATCACCTCCGGATGAGCACTGCGAAGAAATCCAATGCGCTCCTCAACCAGCGAGTTCGCATCGAGATCTGTAAGCTCAAGCGGAGGTTCACTCGACAATTCGCTAAAGGCGCGCACACGCCGCTCCAGGCTCTGCACTTCCTCGGTCACAATCTGTGAGGCCTGTTCCAAAAACGCCCGCTCCTCAGGATGAGAGCGAGCCACCATTTCTTCCACTGTCAACCGGATCGGCGTCAGCGAATTCTTCACCTCATGAGCCATCTTCCGGGCCAGCGTCTGCCAGGATTCCAAACGCGTGAAATAGAGCAAACGCTCACGATTGCGATCCAATTGCTCCGACATATCGTTAAAGCTAACGATGGCCTGCGCCACTTCATCCTGCCCACTCACTTGAAGAGGCGTCCTCTTACCACCAGTAAACGCCCGTAAGGCATGCGTCAGTTCTTGGATCGGTCGCGTAATATGATTCGTGAAATAGAGCAGTGCAAGCAAAGCGATCAACCAGATCGCCCCAGCCACCGTAGCCAGCGTCAAAAAGAACCCACGCTTGAGATCACGGTCCCGGTGAGCTTCTATCACCTGCCGCGCCTCCGCCAGCTTCGCCTGCAGTTGAGGCAAACGCACCCCTTCCAGCTTCAGCCGATATGCACCCTCTGGCCGCAGCAACACCAGGTCTTCCCCATCGACGACAAAGCGCTCGCGCTCATCAGCCTCAAGCCGAATCGACGGAAACGGCTGCGCCAGCACTTTCTTACTTTCAACGCGTTCCTGAAGCAATTGCCGCGAGGTCTGATAAAGCGCCCGTCCTGCGCCCTCCAGTTGTTGTGTGGAAACGTCCAGTTCTTCCACCGGCGCGATATCGAGCGATTGATTGAGCAGGCGCCACGACACAAACAGCGTGGCTCCCAGTGGCGCAAGTGTAGCAACCAGAAACAGAAGCAGAAGTTTATCGCGCAGTCTCGTCACGGCGTGGCCAATGCTCCGAGTGTAAACGTCTGCGTAGTTGCCGTAAAGCGCACCTCTTTAAAGTCGGGAGGGCGCGAGAAGATCTCAACCAATACTCCAAGATCCACACTCCCTTGTGGCCGCATCGGATTGGCCAGCTTCACCCCGGCGCTGCGGATTTCCAGTTGCATCGTCAGCGGCTTCGCTTTGTCGATAAACGGCAATGGCAAATGCATCCGCCCAATACACCAGCCCGCAACTGCTTCGCTTTTCAGCCGGTTCGTGGAATACACCGGTGTCCGGGGAGTGGTCTGCGAGAGCTGCACAGCGGAGAATGTCTCTTCCCAAAGATCGTAGCTGAGCACAAAGCGATGCAATGTCCGTCCCAGTGGCTTCACCCCGTCCAAAAGCTGCAACTGAAAATCAAATGTAACGCTCTGCCCGTTCTTTAATCGGTCCAGCGCTTTACCCTCAAGGAACTTCAGATTCAAAGCGTTGAGGCTGAGCTGGCCGTCATTCAGACGTGGAGAGATCATCTGCGCCGCCAGCGTGTGGAGGAACAGCGTGAAAAGCGCGATAAGTCGCGCGGGGGTCAAAAGTTCATCCCCACCATAAAGATGGGTTCGATCGAGGAAGATCGTATGGGTATTGCAACCATAGCTGTGATTCCGCTGATCACAAAACCGATTCCAGCGGAGTGCCTAAGTACTTTAGGACGTCCCACCGTCCAAATGGTTCCAGTGTCATAAACAGCGCGCACAAAACTATACCGGCCGTCGGCGGAAAAATGTATCACCCGGTCAGCCCCAAGCGGTGCAATTTCATAGCGATTCCAACCGCGCAAAGTCTGCGTATTGCCCAGTACGAAGCGATCCAGCACGGGGGCGCGCCCGTCAATCGCCCCAATCATCGAGCTAAAGGCAAGTGTGGACTTCGACTTCTCACTATTGCCAGAAGCGAAACTGAGCCGGGCCTCA
>JBKJUN010000863.1:0-14948 GCA_046590555.1 Bryobacter sp.
ATCGTAGTCTCGGGCCAATCCTCTCCCACGGGAGCTTTCCTCCCAATTGCCAGATAAACTAGCATATCGTTTCACTAAAACATATTTTAGAGTTGGTGACAGCCTGATGGAATGCACCCTTAAACTGCAACAGTTAGAATTGGGACAGTTCTCAACAAGGAGAGAACATGACCCAAAAGAAAGAACGGCGGATCTTCAGCAAGGAATTCCGACAGTCGGCTGTCGAACGGATGATTGCCGGGGAGAGTCCTTCGGCGTTAGCGCGAGAACTTGCTGTATTGCGAAAGTCGCTTTACGAATGGAAGGACACCTACGTCAAGCTGGGTATCGTTGGCTTGGCGAGGCAACCCGGTTGGTCGCCGCCTTTGCCGATTAAGGCTGGTGCTGCTGATCTTGTCTCAAATTGCAACACGGCAAGGGGAGAGCTACTGCGAGCCAGAGCCCAGATTGAAGAGTTGGAACGAAAAGTGGGCAGGCAGGAGTTAGAGTTGGATTTTTTCGGCGAAGCCTTGCGACGGATCAGAGCCTTGGGGCCAAAGAGCAAAGAAAAGAGCTCTGCAACCTCATCGCCGATCAATCCCTGCAAGGCAAACTGAGTTTAGATCAAATGTGCACCATGGCTAAGATCAGCCGAGCCAGCTACTACAGGAATTGGCTGACGAGCCGTCCACTGGAAGCGGAAACCGAGATTAGAGAGAGGCTTCAGACGATTGCGCTGGAGGACCGTCATTGTGGCTACCGCAGACTGACGCATAAGCCTGAATTCCGAAGTTGAGATCTGATTCGGTTGGATTACTGGATTGAGGGCGTGGTAGTTGAGGGGAGGAAAAGTTAGCATCGCAGGACGGGGCTCAACTTCGGCGAAGTAGGGATTTGCCAATCTAAGATACTGGCGAGCAAAGGGTTTCTGGTCTTCAATCCGCCCCAACTTTCACCGAGGTGAAGAACGATCCGGCGAGCGGAGCGACCCAAGATGGCCCCACAGGTTAAGATCTGTGTGCGAATTGTGGCTGGCTCGCTGTAACTTGGCAGGCCGGCGGCTCTTTGAAACTCGCCCAGCAAATTGAAGAGCAGGAGGATGGTGCGGAAGGCAGCCTCTGTTGCGTGAAACTGTTTGAGGCAGAAGTGGTCTATGCCCAGATCGTGTTTCAATTCGGCGATTCGGTTTTCCATGTCCGCACGGCGATTGTAGTCACGCCATACCAACTCTGGGGCATCGTCACGATTGGTGGCAAAGATGCGGAATGTATAGCCCGGCACATGGATCAACTTCCGGCCCACACTAGCCCGGCTCTCACGCTGTCGCTCGCGGATGACAATGAATCGCCGTACGCTCGCCCAGCCATGCAGTTTAAGCTGAAACTCGCCCACTGCATAGTCGGCATCCAGTTCTTGCCACTGCACGATTCGTTCGGCTTCCCGTTTCACCCAACGTGTCATGCGGGCAACTACAATGTAAGTCAGACTGCGCTGTTCGAGAAAACTCAATAGTGCGTCGTCGAAGAATCCAGAATCGGCTCTGACCTGACGGATTTTCTGGCGCTGTCCCCATAGCGCCAGAGCTTCTTCGAGAAATGCAACAACTCCCCGGCTGGAGCCGCAGTTGCCGCTGCGGAGCCAGCCGTGGAGGATGAAGTGCGCCTCGGATAACACAGCGATCAGCGGATGGTGGCTGGGCCGTGCATGCCGGCGCGGGTTGTATCCCTTCAGCGATCCTTCCTGTTGACCATAGCGTTCCAAGACCGTCGAGTCCAGGTCGAGGCTGTATCCTTCCGGGCGTACCGGAACTCGTTCCATCTGCCACTCCAGCAGTGGCGGGAATAGCCGTTCTACATTGCCCATCGTGAATTTCTTGAACAGGTTGCGGATTGTGTCGTCGGTGGGAAATCGCTTCAGCCCCAACAGCGCGTGCAATGCAAGGTCTCCGCGCAGCCAATTGCTGTGCGCAAAACGCTTGGCTCCCAACAAAACCGAAATCATAAAGGCCATAAATGTTTCTGCTGGATCGATCTGATTGTTGCTTCGTAAGCGCACAGGCATGTGTTCCCGGATCTTGTCCGCCATCTGGATCTTGCTGAGATAGGCAATGAAGACAGCTACTCCGCCAAATGGCGTTACTGCCCTCTTTGTCTCCCGCAAAATCAGTCGCTCGTCCGACATCAAAGCCGCTAGTTCTTTTGGGACTTCTTTGTCCCGCTCGTTTTCTTCCATCACTCTGTTGTCTCAGAGTAGCTGCACGCATCGACTAGCTCAACTTCGGGATTCAGGTTAAATCGATCAAGAGTGAATGTATTCGGCTGGGAGTACCGCTGTAGCTGGCCGGTGCCAAACGATTTGTCGATCTGTATGTTGCAGTGTATAACGAGCAACGGCTGTACAGCGTCATTGGTTATGTAACGCCCCAGGATATAATAGAGAGCAAGCAAACCGGGATTCATGCGACGCGGGACCGGAAGCTGAAGCGGGCGCGCGAGCGACGGGAGTTAGAGGAGCGCACCGAGATAACTGTACGAAGTAAGTCTGTTTTGTCCTCGCAAAATACGGCGGCTGACGATAATAGTCTTGTCAGGTGAAACGGAAGCGAGCTTCGCGGGGACGCAATTTAGCCAAGGGATAGCCGGATGGGCTCATCGAAACGATGAACAGCAAGGGTGGTGTGCAAGCCACACCGCCCGTAATTCTCAGCATCGGATCGATAGACCCTTAGCCCTTGAGAATCCTCGCCCGAAGGGCGGAATCTTTTCTCTTATTCCAATTTCACAGCCTCATCTTCACACTGAGCCAACACAACCAGCCATCACTAAATAGGTTTCACTCCTGCACATGCTAAAATTCAAGAAAGGCTCCATTCTCATCGTCTGCGGCTAACTCACTCAATCCAATGGACTTTCTCGAAGGCCTCAACCCCTCCCAACGCGAAGCCGCCGCTCACATCGACGGCGCCCTCCTCATCCTCGCCGGTGCCGGCTCTGGCAAAACCCGCGTCATCACCCACCGCATCGCAAACCTCGTCCACGCCCACAAAGTCCCCGGCTACGGCGTCCTTGCGGTCACCTTTACCAATAAAGCCGCCAAAGAAATGAAAGAAAGGGTCGACCACCTCCTTGCCTCCACGGGTGAAATCTACGACACTCCCTTCGTTTCCACCTTCCATTCTTTCTGCGTCCGTCTGCTTCGCCGCGATGGCGACCGCCTCGCCGACATCCGCCACGGCTTCACCCGGCAGTTCAATATCTACGACGACGACGACCAGATCACCCTGATCAAGCAGATCTACAAGGGCCTTGGCCTGGACGACAAGTTCATGCAATACCGGGCGGCACTGTCTAAAATCAGCCACTCCAAAAGCCACCACGAAGGCCCCCAGGATCTTCTAAAAAATTCCAAAGACCCCAAAGCCTCCCGCATGGCCGTCATTTTCGAGCAATACGAAGCCCGCCTACGCCAGGCCAACGCCGTCGATTTCGACGACCTCCTGCTCGAAAGCGTCCGCCTTCTCAAGCACGACACCAATCTCCGCGAGCTATACAACCGTCGCTACTCCTTCGTTATGGTCGACGAATATCAGGACACCAACCGCAGCCAGTACGAACTCATGCGCCTCCTCAGCATGGGCCACGGCAACGTGGTGGCCGTCGGCGACGAAGACCAGTCGATTTACTCCTGGCGCGGTGCCGACATCCGCAACATCCTCGACTTTGAACGCGACTACGCCAACGCTAAAATCGTCCGCCTCGAGCAAAACTACCGCTCCACCAAAAACATCATCGAAGCCGCTAGCGCCGTCGTAGCCAATAACACCCAGCGCAAAGGCAAAAACCTCTGGACCGAGCAAACCGCCGGCCCCAAGATCGGCCTCTACGAAGCCATGGACGGCGAAAACGAAGCCCTCTGGGTCGCCGACCGCATCGACAAAACTCTCGACCGTGATCCTAAAACCCAGGTCGCCATCCTCTACCGCACCAACTCCCAATCCCGTCAGATCGAAGAAGCCCTCCGGCGCTACGGTCGCAGCTACAATGTCGTTGGAGGCCTTAGCTTTTACCAGCGAGCCGAAATCAAAGACGCCCTCAGCTACCTCAAGCTACTCGTCAACCCGACCGACTCCATCGCCTTCCTTCGCGTAGTAAATACCCCAGCCCGAGGCATCGGCAAAACTACTCTCGATCAGGTCGATCTTTACGCGCAGACCAATAAAATTAGCCTCTGGGACGCGATCGCCAAGCAAATCGAAGAGCACGTGCTCGGCTCTCGCGCCGAAGCCGCTCTCGATGCCTTCCGCAAGATGATCCTCGAACTCCGCGACGGCATCGAAAACAAATCCGTCGAAGACCTGCTGCGTGGTCTCCTTGCCCGCACCGGTTACATCAAGACTCTCGAAGAGAACCCGGCCCCAGAAAATGAAGGCCGTAAAGCCAACCTCCTCGAACTCATCAATGCAGCTGCCGAAGCCACTGAGCGCGGCGAATCGATAGGCGACTTCCTCGACCACGCCGCCCTTGTCTCCGACTCCGACAAAGTCAACGAAAAAGCCCAAATCTCCCTCCTGACCATTCACAACGCCAAAGGCCTCGAGTTCCCGGTAGTCTTCCTGGTTGGGATGGAAGAAGGCCTCTTCCCCCACTCCCGTGCCTTACAGGATGACAACCAGATGGAAGAAGAACGCCGCCTCTGCTACGTTGGCATGACCCGCGCTCGTCAACAGCTTTTCCTCACCTGGGCCCGAATGCGACGCAAGTATGGAGGCGGCATGCCAGAGCCCGCACTCACCTCGCGCTTCATCCGCGAAGTTCCCGAGCCCTTCACCGAGCGCCTCTCCAGACTCAGCGTCATCCCGCAAATGGATCTCAGCGCTGAGCAATGGGAAGCCCGCGAAACTGTTAAGAAATATAGCTACAGCTCGCGCCCCAGTTCCGCCGCCGACAATATCAATCAGTTCTTCGGGGGAGGGAACTCGGCTGCCACAGCCAAGCCCGTAATCCGCCCTATCGTCCAACCACCCCCTCGTCCGCCAGCCGGACCGCCACCCCCACCGCCTCCACCACCAAAGCCCACAACGGCATCGCTCTTTCAAGACAGCCCGCCCTGGGAAACCAAACCTGCAGCAGCAAAACCTATTGTTCCGCCCAGGTCTACAGTTCCGCCCCAGCGAGACGTGACCCCACCCGTACAAGTGCGCCCCGCTATAGCCTCAACCACATTCCGCCCTGCCGCCCAGCAACTTAAAAAGGCCTCGGGCATTCGTTCCGGTTCCACTGTAATGCACCCCAAATATGGCAAAGGCACAGTGGTCCGCCGCGAAGGCGACGGCGAAGACGCCAAGCTCATTGTCTCCTTCTCCGGCTACGGCCTCAAGAAGCTCATCGAGAAGTTTGCCGGCATCACGCAATTGGACTAGCTCGCCCCAATTGTTACGATGCCTACAGAACTGACCTCCCAGTCGGCGGTCCGGCCTGCAGCGGTGTCACCGATAGCCTGATCAACTTCCAGCCAGTCCCCAATACGGTCTCCGGCTTCCGCTCGGAAGGCCCTACTGAAATCGCCTTCTCCCCTTCACTCTTCCCCCATCCCTACAAAAACGGAATCTTTGTCGGCTTCAACGGAGGCACTGGGCCTAACGGAACCAATAATCAAAATCCCCTCGTCTTTGTCAACTCGGCTTTCAATTCACTTACACACTTCATCGAAAGCGGGACAATTGGCAACATCCTCGGCGTCTATTCCACCGACGATTCGCTTTTCATCTCTGATTGGGGGGGATCCAGTATCTATCAGATCACCGTCATCAATCCGGTCCCGGAGCCAGCTACCTTCGGCCTCATCGCAGCATTCTTGGCCTTGGGTTTCCACCACGCACTCCGACGCAAGCCTGGCCAATTCAAATAGCCTGAAACTCGCTTTTCCCGGCCAGCTGCGCTATCCTAAAGGTTTGGAATTTCTACCTCGATGAACACGACACACGTAAAAGACAAAGACGAACGAAAAAAGCTCAAGCGCGCCGCCCGTAAAGTCGCCCCGGCATACAAGGGCCGCGTTAAAGGCGAAGACCGCGGCTCCCTAAAACGTAAGGTGAAGAAGATCGTCAAGGGCACTCGCAAGCGCTAGTCAACGTATAGTACTTTCGATTCGACTGTACTATTACCCTCGATTTGTGATTCAATATCAGTACGTCTAGGCGGGCCTCCCCTCCGAGCCTGCACGGACGTAACCCGGGCCAGTGGTGCTTCCTCACCACTGGCCCTTTCCTTGTTTTCTCAACCATCCTCCCACAGCGTAGTTTAAAATACAGCGATGAGCCAGTTGCTTCGCTGCAAAGCGATTGATGTCCTAATCCGCGAAAGCGAATCTTCCGCCACCAAACTCACCAAAACTCTCGGCCTCTGGAGTCTCGTCGCCATGGGCATCGGTGCAGTCATCGGCTCTGGTATCTTCACTCTCACTGGCACTGCCGCTGCCGGTGTCACGATGCAATACCCCAGCGTCCTCCATGCTCCCGTCCTCGACCTACTTCGCTTCGGTCCAGACGCCATCTCCACCATCGGCCGCCCCGGCGCAGGCCCCGGCGTTGTCCTTTCCTTCCTTCTGGTAGCCTTTGCCTGCGGTTTCGCTGCCCTCTGTTACGCCGAACTCAGTTCGATGATTCCTGTCGCCGGCTCCACCTACACCTATGCTTACGCCACCCTCGGCGAAATCTTCGCCTGGATCCTCGGTTGGGATCTCATCCTCGAATACGCTGTCTCCAACATGAGCGTCGCCGTAGGCTTCTCAGGCTATTTCAACGATGTCCTCGAAAATCTCTTCGGCTATCGGCTCCCGCCAGAGTGGTCCGGTCCCGCCTTCAAGGGTGGTGGCGTCACCGGCGCATACTTCAACATTCCCGCCCTCCTGATCATGATTCTTCTCACCTGGCTCCTCATCAAAGGCGTCAAAGAATCCGCCCGCGCCACCAACATCATGGTCATCATCAAGACCATCGCCATCCTTGCCTTCGTCTTCGGCGCCGCCTCTGCCATCAACCCCGAAAACTGGAAACCCTTCACCCCCAACGGCATGTCCGGCGTCATCTCCGGCGCAGCCATCGTCTTCTTCGCCTACATCGGTTTCGACTCGGTCTCTACCGCCGCAGAAGAATGCAAAAACCCCAAACGCGATCTCCCCTGGGGCATCATGATCACCCTCGGCGTCTGCACTCTGCTCTACGGTGCCGTCTCGCTTGTCCTCACCGGCATCGTCTCCTACACCACCCTCAACAACGACGAACCCGTCGCCCGCGCCCTCAAAGATATCGGCTACAACAGACTCCGAATCTTCGTCAGTGTGGGAGCTCTCATTGGCATGTGGAGCTCCCTTCTTGTTTTCCAGTACGGCCAGGCCCGAATCTGGTTCGCCATGTCACGAGACAGACTCCTCCCTGCAATCTTCTCGCGTGTCCACCCCAAATACCGCACCCCCCACATCTCCACCTGGATCGCCGGCTTCGTCGTCGGCATCCCGGCCGGTCTCTGGGATATCGCCACCTTCGCTGAGCTCGCAAATATCGGCACCCTCGCCGCCTTCGCCAGCGTCTCAGCCGGCGTCATCATCCTCCGCAAACGCCAACCCGATCGCCCCCGCGGCTTCCGCGTCCCCTTCGTCCCCTTCGTGCCTTATGTCTCGATCGCTTTCTGTCTGATCTTGATGCTAGGCCTCCCGCTCCAGACCTGGCTCACCTTCTTCATCTGGCTCATCATCGGCCTCGCAATTTATTTTGGTTATTCAAAATCCCGCAGCTCACTCGCACAAGAGGCAAACTAAGATCATGCAGCGTCGCACTTTTCTTTCGTCCCTGGCCGCCGTTCCCTTAGCAGCCGCCCTCCCCGGCAAAATCGGCATCGGCTACAACACCTATTGCCTGCGCGGTCTCAAAATGACAGACCGCCAACACTTCGAACAAGCCGCCGCCTGGAAGCTCGACGCCCTCTTCCTTCAGGATTCTCTCGACCCCCGCGCACAGGACCCCACCCACTGGGTTGAGGTCAAACAATGGGCCAAAGAGTTCGACCTCCATCTCCAGACCGGCGGTTCCGGCTTCCTCCCCAAAACCCCCGAGCAGTGGGATTCTAACCTCACCGCCGTCCGCAAGAACATCGCCCGAGCCAAAGCCTGCGGCTCCCCCATCGTCCGCGCCGTTTGCGCCGGCTTCCGTCACGAACTCCCTCTCGCCACCGCCGAAGCCAACATGGAACTCGCCATCAAAGTCCTCCGTGCTCTACGCACCGAAGTTATGGACGCCGGCCTCAAGTTCGCCATCGAAGTCCACAAAGACTTTCAGGCATGGGAACACAAGATCATCATTGAAACCGCCGGTAAAGAATTCGTCGGCACTTATCTCGATACCGGGAACCCCGTCTTCACCCTCGAAGACCCCTTGTTGACACTGGAAACATTAGCCCCCTACACGCTAACCTTTCATCTTCGCGATTCGGTAGTCTACGAGCACCCGGGCGGCATTGCCGTCCAGTGGGTCCCATTGGGCGAAGGCACCATCGACTTCAAGCAGATCATTGCCAAAGCCCGTCAGGTCCTCAACCCCGGCGTCCGCATCTTCATCAAACCGATCACCGGCCGCCCCCCTGCCATCCTTCCCGTCTACGATGACCAGTGGTGGGCCAAGTGGTACCCCAAAGCGCGAGCCCAGGAATTCGCCCGCTTCGTCTCGATCGCCAAACGAGGCCGCCCCTACGAAAAGCCCGTCGTCCAGGAAGACGTCACCGGCCGCACTCCGCCCCCTGCATACCAGGCCGCTCTCAACTACCAGCAGAAAGAACACATGGAACGCAGCATCGCCTATGCTCGAGAGGTCTTGAAACTTGGCATCCGCGCTTAAACTCGCTCTCATTCTGATCCTCTGCTTTGCCAGCCCCCTCCAGGCCCAAAGGAAGAAGAACAAGAAAAAAGACATCGAACCAATCACCCAGACCCTTGAAGTCCTTCCAGACCCTCCCGCTGCAGTCAAGGTCGAAAGCTCCAGGCTCGTTTTCTACACCAGTCCACTCACTAGCAAAGGCCTACTCAGCCAGCAGTCCAAAGACGCCCTCGCCGCACTCCGCCGCCAGGCCCGTGGCGCAACCATCGTCAAACTCCGCGCCTTTGTAGCCGGCCGTGGCGACGCCCGCCGCGTCTCGGCTATTGTCAGTGAGCAGTTCTCCGAATGGAAGCTTTCTCTGCCCGCCCTCACCATTCTCCAGATCGGCGCTCTTCCCCTCGAAGGTGCTCAGGTCCAGATCGAAGCCATCGCTGAAGACCGCAAACCGGTTAACCTGAATGGTGTCGCCTGGCTGCTAGCGACCCAAATCACCAAGCCCCTCGCTGAATCCGGCGACGTCAACGCGGTCCAGCCCATCCTCGAAGAATCCTTAAACGGACTTAAAGGTGAAGTCCTCGCTGTCACCTGCTATGTCTCAAATCTGGACAGCCCGGCCAACCTCGAACGCGCCATGGCCACAAAGTTCCCCAACGCCGCCCGAACCCTCCTCCAGGCCCAGCGAGCTACCGGCTCAGGCCTCGCCCGATGCGAAGCCGCCACTAGGCGCACCATAGGAGATCCAGACCGCCTGGTACTCACAGGCTCCATCATTGGCTTCGGCACCGACGAACAGGCCATCCAGCTCGTCCAGGCTCGACTTTCCAAACTTCTCGAATCCAATAACGCCATCCTGATCGAACGAAAAGGCTACGGCGTGAGCCGTAGCCTTGAAAATCGTTTGGGTTCAATTGCGATTGTTGAAGGTGTCGGTTCTAACGAAGCCACCTTCGCTCTAGAGGCCATCGGCCTCCTCAAAAACTAACCGGCAATCCGCATATCGCGGCGCACTTGCATGCTGGCCCGGCGGCTGATCAGGTCAGCGACCATTCCCAGCAGTTCAGGAATATCTTCGGGAGCCACCAAAACCGGCTTCCGGTCCACATTGGAACCCGCAATTTCATCACTCTCAGTGTTGAAAAATGCGGTCGCAGGCCGGTAATCCATGGTTTTGGCATGTTCAAGAACGCGGCGGCCAGAATCCGGAGATCCCATGTCTCGTCCTGTCAGAACGAGGGAATACTCTTGGGCATCTAGCTTTTGCATAGCTTCGGCTGCACTCGCAGCGGAATCTACTTTGTATCCACCAGCTTCGAGGACGGTTTGCAGCGTCAATCGAGCGGTAGGGTCATCATCAGCTAGCAGAACGTGTGCCAGCCTCATTGTATTTTTTGGGGCGAGTTGGAGGGTGATCGACATTGTTAACTTTTAAGTGTTTTATTTGAAGCCGAAGCTCTACCTACATTATAGAGATTCTCGAATTTTTTACTAGAGGGAAACTTTGTTGCAACGCCTTTTAAGATCAATCACTTAGGCGTACTGGTACCAAAGGTAGGAATATTGCTTCATATGTCTACCGCCTTAATCCGTCTAAGCAACGTAGAAGTGCGCGCTCTACGCAAAACTCTCGCTTCTCAAACCTGGTGCTAAAATCAATCCCTCATGGCTCTAACCCCCTCCCAATCCATCCACCGCCGCGATTTCAACCGTTTCGGTATCGCCTCGTTGCTGGCTCTTTCTCCGGGGCTAGCCGCCAAACGCAAACCCCGCGTCATCATTGGCGGCTCCGGACTCGCCGGAATGGCCGCCGCCCGCCACCTCCGTGCCTTGGGCTGTGATGTCACCATCCTCGAAGCAAGCAATCGACCCGGCGGTCGCGTTCACACTCTCCGCCAACCTTTCTCCGATGGCCTCTATGCCGAAGCCGGGGCCGGCCGCATTCCTAAAACCCACGACCTCACTCTCCGCTACGTCAAAGAATTCGGGCTCACCCTCACCCCTTTCTACCCCACCTCCCCCACCGATCTCTTCTTCCTGCGCGGCAAGAGATTCCTCGCTACCCCAAAGCAGCCTCTCGATCTGTCCAAAATCGGTCTAGCCCTCACTCCCGAAGAGCAGCGCCTCGGCTTCTCCGGCTTCGAAGCCAAATACTTGAACAAAGGCGCCGCCGAGGCCGCAATCATACCAGCCCGCGATTGGCCTTCCCCCCTCACCCGCCACCTCGACGGCATCTCGATCGAAACGTACATGCGCCGCCAGGGCGCTTCCGATGATGCCATCCAGCTGAGCCTCTCCGGCTTCAATCCGCTCTCCGCTCTCGACTACCTACGCGACCTCTCTAACCATCTCGTCCCCGCACTTTCAAAAATTGCCGGCGGTAACGACCTCCTCCCGCGCGCCTTCGCCAAACTCCTCTCCGGCCACATCCGCTTCGGCGCTCAAGTCGTCAAAATCGAACCTGCCCCAGAACGCGTCAGAATCGTCTACACTCAGGCCGGCCTCCAGCAAAGCATTGAGGGTGACTATTTCCTCTGCACGATTCCCTTCAGCGTCCTGCGTCAAATTGAGATCAGCCCCGCATTCTCTGATGCAAAGCAGGAAGCCATCCGCAGCCTCACCTACGGCGATGTCAGCCGCGTCTATCTGCAAACCCGCCGTCGCTTCTGGAAGGATCAAAATCTCACTGGCTTTGCCCGTGTCGATCGCTACATGGAAGTCTGGAGCCCCACCTGGGATCAACCCGGCCAGCGCGGTATCCTGATGAATTACGCCTTTGAATCTCTCTCCCGCGAAATCGCTGCTCAATCCCAACCCGAGCGCATCTCCAACCTCATCAACTATTACGAGCAAGTCTTCCCTGGCACAAAAGAAAACACAGAGTTCGGCCACTCATGGGTTTGGCAGGATCAGCCTTTCGCCCGCGGAGCTTATGCCATGCACTTGCCAGGAGAAATCTATTCCAAGCTTCCCGTTGCCAGAGCCTCTGAAGGCCGCGTCCTCTTTGCCGGCGAACATTGCTCCTCCCAACCCGGTTGGATGCAAGGCGCTCTCGAATCCGGCCTCCGTGCCGCCGCTGAAATCGAGCGTGCCATAAGTTGATAGACTATATCGTCCATGCAAACGATTGAAGCCCAACCCCAGGAAATACCAACCTCAGCGCCTGTCCGCAAAGAAGATCGCATCGGCGCGCTTGACACGATCCGCGGCTTCGCTCTTCTTGGTATTCTGCTCATGAACATCGTCGGCTTCGGCCTCCCCGCCGCCTATGACGACCCCACCAATTCTGGCGGCGCAACCGGTATCAACCTCTGGACCTGGATCGTTATGCACATCCTCGCCGAAGGCAAAATGCGCTGCCTATTCTCGATGGTCTTCGGTGCTGGCGTTGTCTTACTCACCTCAAGAGCCGAAAAGAGCGAAGGCATTCTCTCGTCAGCCGATATCTTCTACCGCCGCAACATCTGGCTCTTCCTCTTCGGCATCCTTCATGCTTTCCTCCTGTGGCAAGGCGAGATTCTCTACCCCTACGGCACCTGCGCCTTGGTTCTCTATCCCTTCCGCAAGCTGGCACCCAAGAGCCTGATCCTCATTGCCTCCCTCATGATCATCATCATTGCCGGATGCAACGTCTTCACAACCGGCCAGACCCAAAAGCTCCTCTCTGAAGGCAAAGCCGCCGTCGAAATAGAGAAACGTGGGGGCAAACTCACCACCGAGCAGGTTGAGACGCGCAAGAAGATGGAGGACCTCCTCAAGCACGCCAAGCCCAGCCCCGAAGAAATCGAAAAGACCAACAAACGTTGGCGAGGCAGCCTCTGGGATGTCCTCCAGGTGCGTGCTGAAAGTGTCTGGCGCTGGCACAATTTAGCCTATTATCACTACTACAATCTCGACATCTTCAGCATGATGTTCCTCGGTATGGCTCTCTTCAAAAACGGTATTTTCAGCGCCACTCGCTCCATGTCTTTCTATAGCCTCTTGGCCGGGCTCGGCTACCTAATCGGTATCTCCGTTAACTCCTACACCGCCTACACGCGCGTCTATAGTAACTTCGATCTCGTCGTCACCGGCTACGCCAGCCTCACCTACGATATTGGTCGCCTCTCGATCGCCCTCGCCCACGTTGCTGTCCTGATGCTGCTCGTTAAATCCGGCGTTTTCCAGTGGCTTACCAGATCGCTGGCCGCCGTCGGCCAGATGGCCCTCTCCAACTACCTCACCCACTCCATCGTCTGCTCCACAGTTTTCTGTGGTTACGGCTTTGCCCAATACGGACGCTGGGAACGCCACCAGCTCTACTATCTGGTCGCCGGTCTCTGGGTCTTCCAACTCATCATGAGCCCCATCTGGCTCAAGCACTTCCACTTCGGCCCCGCCGAATGGGCCTGGCGCTCGCTCACCTACTGGAAGCAACAGCCTATGCGCAAGCTAACGGGGCAAGCTGCGCAGTAGCTCCGCCTTCCGAAAATCCAGCCTCCAAAACTGCAAATGCCCCAGCAAGAGGCTGCCCCATTTCATCCCGAACCAACAACCGAATCTCTACTTCCGCCTGGCCTGCCCGGCATCTGAGCCATCAGAAGATCTACCGCATTGCAGGCAAGCCACGTCCATCATGCGGTCCAGGATAGTTGCGTCACTGGCGTCGACTCCCCGATACGAAACATTGGTGCTGCGCAGCGTTGGCCGAATTCCACCATGCTTCCTTCAAACTGATGATTGACTGCCCGAACCTATCAATTCTTCCAGCACGTAGCGCGCTTTGGCCGGATATCGACTTAGATCATAGTATTGACCAAGAATCGACTCAGCTTCCTCAATGGTGCGGAGTCCAAGGTGCCGCACAATCACAGCGACGTCTTGAAGATCGTGAAACTCCTCGCCAAGCCTCAAAGCCAGGCACTTCATTGCTAAAAGATACCCTGGATGCGGCACATAGATTCGCAGGTTGCTTAGCTCTTCAAATATTTCGAAAGCACCGCGCTCACTGAAGAATCCTTTCACTGCGTCGTTTAGCCAGTCGCTCGGCAGGCCTTCCCTGTTGGCAACGGCCTGGGCTGCTGCGCGCATTTCGGCTGCCGGCACAAGCATCGCATCGATATCCTTGGTCGCTTGCCGCGCTTCAAACACCAGGCACATCACTGCTCCACCAGCGAGGTAGGCCTCTCCCCGCACTTGTCTCATGCCAAGCTCCTCATTCAGCGAAGCAAACAATTCGCGGATTCGCGGCGAACTAAGCATCAGACGCGGTCGCCAATCGTGGAATCGATAAAAATATTCCTGCGACGGAAGGCAACTGGCGACTCAAGCAGCAGGTGAGCGCGCAGAGACATCCATGGGGCCGCAAAGACTGGCTGGGCAAGGGGCGCAATTCCCGAGGTCCAGAGCGGCGGCCGGGCAACGCCCTGTCGATGAGCAGCCTGCTCAACCATGGCGGCAACATAATTGACCAGATACGGATCGGCAATTGATGGTGCAGAAAGACTTTCAATGTCGGCAGCCGAGGCATTGGCAAGGAGGTCATTCATTTCAGCAAGAATATAAGAAGGCTCATACTTCCCAATTTGATCCGCCAGGCGTTGAAATTCTTCGGCTATCCTCATGAGATCAATCTAACACCTGGGTAGAGACTGAGCCTCATCGCGGCAAACTCCCAAGCAACTCCGCTGCCTCCGCCTTCACCGCCGCATCCACCCCATTCGCCGCCTGCGACAAATACTTCCGGGCCCCAACAAAATCATTCATCGCCCCAAGCGCCGTACCCAATCCCAACTGCGCCCGTCCATAAGTCGGGTTCACCGCAAGCGCCGCGCGATAAGTCGCCGCCGCCGCCCGGAAATCCCGCCCCGCCATTTGCAAATTCCCTAACAAATCCAGGCCTTCCAAGTCTTTCGGCGACAACTTCACCACCTCCATCGCCTGCGGTAGCGCTTCGCTAAATCGCTTCTGCTCCGCGAAAAACACCGCCAGGTTAAACCGTGCCACGCGCGCTCCAGGAGCATACTTCGCCGCGGCCAATAACTGTTTCTCCGCCCCCGCCACATCCCCTCTTTCAGCCAGCAACTTCCCGAGACTACTCCGGCACTCCGCCTCATCCGGCTGCTCCCGC